>DATMCA010001738.1:0-2690 GCA_035559015.1 Umezawaea sp.
CCTGGTCGCCACCTTTAAGTGCACCCCAAGGGCGGCCTGACCGCATCGTTCCCCCACTTCAACCTTTGTCCGCGGACAACCGGCGGTTGTCCGTCGCGACCAACAGTGCCAGCTCGAACAAGTACGGGACTATCGGTGAACCGCAAGTGTGGATCTCGCAGAAGCTCAGTGTAGGACGACCTGAGGAGATCCATCATGGTTGACCTGATCGCGTGGGTAGGGACGGCCACGATGGTGGTCGGCGCCCTCACTCGCCTACCCGCCGTTGTCGCACGATTCGTCCGTGAACTTATCCCGCTCATCCGCGCCTACCGTGACCTGCGGTCAGAGTTTCGAAAGCGCGGCGGTGAAAGCCTAGACCGCAATAAGTGCGAACACCCCGGTCAATCCGACATCGACTAAGAGGGTGTCTCATGTGGGTCGATCGCATCCGTTTGGCACGATCATCGGCCGTGGATGGCCTGTCGCAGCGCTTGGTGCCTGATGAGTTGTGGACCCTGGTCGAACCGTTGATCCCCGGTTTCGTCGTCCGTCCGCAGCGTGGCGGGGCGCCGGTGGATCACCGGGCAGTGTTCACGGCGATCGTGTTCGTGCTGACCAGCGGCTGTCCGTGGCGTCTGCTGCTGTCGTCGTTCGGGGTCACGGTGCCTACCGCGCACCGCAGGTTCACCCAGTGGGCCAAGGCCGGGCAGTGGCGGCGGATGCACAGGACGGTACTCGACGAACTCGGCTCCCAGGGATTGATCGACTGGTTCCGCGCGGTCCTTGACGGAGCGTCCGTCCGGGCAAAAAAGGGGAAACATGACCGGTCCGAGCCCTGTTGATCGCGGCAAGTCCGGCTCGAAGATCCATGTGCTCACCGACCGTCAGGGCATCCCGTTGTCGGTCGCGGTCTTCGGCGCCAACACCCACGATTCCCAGGCGCTCTAACCGTTGGTGATGGCGATCCCCTCGATCCGGTCCCGACGTGGTCGCCGCCGCCGCCGACCCGACAAACTGCACGCGGACAAGACCTACGACAGCTGCGAGCTGCGTAAGTGGGTGCGCGACCGCGGCATCGGCGTCCGCATCGCCCGCAAGGGCCTCGAGTCCAGCGACAGGCTGGGCCGACACCGTTGGGGTCATCGAACGCACCATCGCCTGGGTGTTCAACTACCGCCGCCTGGCCATCCGATACGAGCGACACGGCAAGAACTTCTGCGCGTTTCTCATCCTGACCGCAGCGCTGATCTGCTTAAGAAACTACCCATATGAGACACCCTGCTACTTGTCTGGGGATGTGACCGTTGTCCGCACGGCTACAGCACCAACCATCTCCAAGGGCGCTCGGCGCGTCGTGCGCGGGGGACTCAGCTCAGAATTCCACCCATGGGTTCCGGTCGCCCGCATGGACCCCGGCGACCCGCTGCCTCAACGCGCGGTCAAACGTCTGATTGTGAGGCGCTTGACGCAGCGGTCCCGCGATCTGCACCAAATCCCGCATCGCGAACAGTGTGTCGAAGCCCCGCCAGGCAGCCAGGTCATAACCGTAGGAGTCGGCGTACGCGCGGGCCCACTGCGGCCCCTTGTCATAGCGGACGGCCGCGTGCCAGGACGGGATCAGATCGACCTCTCGCGGCCCCCAGCACACCGAGTCCCAATCACCCAGAACAACCCGAGGTACCGGCGCCGCGTCGTCCCACAGCAGATTTCCGGCCCAAGCATCAGCGTGAATGGGCCCCCAACCCAAAGGGTAGTCCAGCCCGGCCAGGTCGCCCTGAACCTCCTCGATGCGCGCGAGCAACCAGGACCGCTCCTGGCCGCTGAGCGCACGGGATTCAGCGGGATCAGCGACGGCAGTGTGCAACGAGTGCAGTGGCCGCCACCGAGGCAATTCCACCGGCGGGTTGGGTAGGTCGTGCAACTGCCGCACCACCGCACCCAGATACGTCGAGTCGGGACGTGGCCGTCCGTGTTGCGCGTAGTAGGTCCAGAACGTGACGGTGGTGTTGTGGATATCGATCGGCTCCAGATCGGGCAACGGGGCGGTCGCGGGATAGCTGGCTACGTCGGTGAGCCATCGGGTGATAGCGAGGCCGGTCCGTGCCGTGTCGGCGTGGCGGGCGCCGGTGATTCGTGCGACCGCATTTTCCTTGGGCAGCAGGAATACCGCGTTGGCGTAGTGGTGGATCAGCCGGGCCCCGGCAGGGTCCAACCCTGTTCGTACGCACGCAGCGTGCAGGACGGTGGTGAGGTCGGCCGGTGGGGTGCTCTCGCGCAGGGTCACGTCACGATGATTCCCTGTGGTGGGCTCCGGAAGTCACCGATGGCCGTACGAAGATCGTTCGCCGCAGCGACACCGCGGTAGCGAGGGCCCTGCAGGATCTGGGCGATCTCGGTCAACGGCGCTTGGAGAGGCTGGATGCGTTGGGCGACGGGCAGATCCAACACCCGAGTCAGGGACGGTACGGCCGCCTCAAGGTGTCCGGCGGACACCCTGGCCGTGGCCGCCGTGAGGTGGGCCAGCGCGACATCGCCGTAGGAGAACTGCTGTTCCGGGCCGAGGGTGTACGTCGTGATCGCCATTTCTGCATGTCGGCACGCCTCGTCGAACGCTCCCATCCTCAGATACGGTTCTGCGAGGAAAAAATCACGTTTGGCGACACCGAAACTCAGGATTCCGCCGATGTGATCGAGATCGGAGATGTCGT
>DATMCA010001739.1:0-2638 GCA_035559015.1 Umezawaea sp.
GTCGGCCCTCTTCCGCACGTCGGCGGGCGTCACGGCGTACGGCGGGACGCTGCCGGCGAACTGCTGCTCCTCCGTCAGGCCGCACGTGGTGGGCGTGCTGTGGCCGAGTCCGCGCGGGTCGACGCCGATCACGTCGTACGCGTCCCGCACGCTCTGCGGCAGACCGGCCCTGACCAGGTCGCCGGGGAACGTCAGACCGGGGTTCGGTCCGCCGGGGTTGGTCAGCAGGACACCGCGGCGCTTCTCCGGGTTCTTGCTGGCCAGGCGCGAGATCATGACCTCGATCTCGCGTCCGTCGGGCTTCCGGTAGTCCAGCGGGACCTTGAGCGTCCCGCACTCCAGGCCGGGAGCCGCGACGTCCGCCGGGCAGTCGACCCACTTCACGCTGGTGGCGGGTGCCGCCGAGGACACCCCCGGCACCACCAGCGCCGCCGCGGCGGTGATCACCGCGAGAATGGACAGCGTTGTTCGCATCAGCGAATTCCTCCCCCTGTGACGCGCCACGTCGGCGCGTCCGATGTGTGGAACCGTCAGGCGTTCATGCGGATCAGGACGTCGATCTGGGCCTCGTTGTAGAGCTCGACGACGACCTTGCCCATCGTCCGCAGCGCGAACTCCTCGCCCCGTGGCGCGTCGGCGTACATGGCGGCGGCCTCCGGGAAGATCGCGCGCATCTCCCGCGTGAACGGGAGCGCGAGCAGGCGTTCGGCCAGGCGCTGGCGGGTCTCCTCGTCCGCGTCGGCGGGCAAGGTGTCGAACTCGACCTCCACGGGGTCCTTCGAGTAGCCCTTCAACGCACCGGCGTAGGCGGACAGCGCCTCCGGCGAGATCAACTGGGCCAGCACCACGGTCATCGAGCGGTCCTGCGGTGACAGGTCCGCCTCGGCGATCGTCTCGGCGATGTCGACCGGCAGGTCGGTCGGCGTGCCCCGGCGCAGGATCAGGGCGAGTTCCGCCCGCGCGTTCCGGAGGCGTTGGATCGTCGCCGCCAGTTCGGCGTCGAGTCGTCGCAGCGCCTCACCGGGGTGCTCGTCCGCGTCGCCCAGGTCCGCGATCTCCGCGAGCGACAGCCCGAGGCCGGTGAGGCGCTTGATCCGCAGCACGCGCACCAGGTGGGCCACGCCGTAGCTCTTGTAGCCGTTGGCCAGCCGTTCGGGCTCGGCGAGCAGGCCCACCTCGTGGTAGTGCCGGATCGTGCGGAGCGTCGTGCCCGCGAGGTCGGCCAGTTGGCTGGTGCTCCACCCCACGACGGCTCCCGCCCCTCGGTTCCGTCGACGCGGTCACGTCGACGCACCAAGTGGAAACCATGCCGCTGCGGCACGGTCAAGTTCGGGGGAAACTTTCCGACCTAAGTCGGAGGGCGGTGTCCACCTTCGTCTACGACGCTGCCGCGGATGGTCGCACGGCGGCCGCGGCGCCTTCGCGAGACGCCGCGGCCGGTGTACGGGGGACTGCTGGGTCAGCTCTTCCGGAGGTGGTCGACGATCCGACCCAGGTCCTCGTCGCCGGGCACGCCCGCCTCGGTGAGTCGCTCGTGGACGGTGTTCGACACCGGCAGGGGCGCGGCCGCCGCGGCCAGCCCGACGTCCTTCGCGGCCAGGCGGAGCGGGTAGTGGGCGCCCGTGGCGAACGCGCGGCCCGCGAGCCCCGCCAGCGGCGAGACCGCCATGGCTCCCTTGACCAGGTCCTCCGGCAGCCCGAGCGCGTCCGCCAGGGTCATGGCCTCGGCCACGACGGTCACGCCGACCACGACGGCGTTGATCAGCACGAGCTTCAGCGCGGCCCCGGTGCCCGAGTCGCCGGTGCGGGTGATCGTGCCGAACAGCGACAGGAGCGGCACGACCGCGTCCGCGTCGCCGCCGACCAGCAGCGACAGCTCGCCGGTGGCGGCCCGGTCGGCGCTGCCCATCACCGGGGCGTCGACCAGCGTCACGCCGGCGGGCAGCAGCGCGGCGACCTCGCGCACGACGTCGGGGCCGACGGTCGAGGCGTCGACGAGGTGCGCGCCGGGGCGCAGCGCGGGCGCGACGGCCGCGACCACCTCCCGCACGGCGGCCGGGTCGGCCAGCATCGTGACGACGACGTCGGCGTCGCGGACCGCCTCCGCGGGCGTCCCGGCGACGGTGGCGCCGAGGGCTCCGAGTTCGTCGGCCCGGCCGGGCGTGCGGTTCCAGACCGTCAACGGGTGGCCCGCGTCCAGCACGCGGCGGGCCATCGGCGCGCCCATCGTGCCCAGTCCGAGGAACGCGACCCTGGTGTTCTTGTCCATGCGCCCCACGGTAGGCCGCCAACCGCGATGCGAGAAGCGAATGTCTAGCATGGATGACATGCCCCGCCCGCATGACTTCTCCACCTCGCTGCTCGGCGTGTTCGTCGAGGTGGCTCGACTCGGCTCCTTCACCGCCGCCGCGGCCGAACTGGACTACACCCAGTCGGCCGTCTCCCGGCAGATCTCGGCGCTGGAGGACGAGGCGGGCGCGGTCCTGTTCGACCGCCTGCCGCGCGGCGTGAGGCTCACCGAGCCGGGCAGGCGCCTGCTGGGGCACGCCCAGGCCGTCCTGGAACATCTCGGCACGGCCCGTCGGGAACTCGCGGACCTCAGGGAACTGGCTACCGGTCGGCTGCGCGTCGGCGCGTT
>DATMCA010001740.1:0-7899 GCA_035559015.1 Umezawaea sp.
CTCACCGGCCTGGTCGCCCCCACCGGGCACTTCGTGGCGGAGGAGGCGCCGGAGTGGTTCGTGCGCACCCTGCTGGACTACCTGGCGACCAGGACGGGCGCCACCGCCGAACGCGTTGGCACGCCGTGACTTCCGTCCGGCGGACTTGACCTCCACCTTGATCGAGGTCCTACCGTCGGCGACATGACACGACCACCCATGCAGCCCCCCGCCAGTCAGCCGATCGGGTTCTGGACGATCCGCGCGGGAGAGGCCATCCGCGCCCGGATCCGCGGCGCGCTCGACGAAATCGGTGTGGCGCAACCGGAGTGGTGGGTCCTCCACCAGCTCTCCCGGCACCCGGACGGCATGAGCCGGTCCGCGATGGTCGAGACGATCGGCTCGAACGACACCCCGGCCGTCATCGAGACGACGATCGACGCGGCGATCGCGAAGGGCTGGATCCGGGCCGACGGCGACCACCTGCGGGCGTCCGAAGCCGGGACCGAGCGGTTCGAGCGCGCCGCCGAGGTCCAGAAAGGACTCCAGGAGGAACGGATGCGGGGCATCACCGCCGAGGAGTACGCGACGACCATCTCCGTGTTGCAGCGGACGATCGTCAACGTCGGCGGCGACGCCTGGCACTGGTGACCGAGCCGCACCGGAGCACCTCGCCCCCTGGCCGCGGCCATCGGGTCGACGGCCTCGGCCGGGGCGCGGGTTCCGGCCCACCGGGCGCCGGCTGGCCACCGTGGAAAATCGCTGTCGGTCGCCGGACGACGGTGGTAGACAGCCGCCGTGCGAGAAAACCTGGAGTTCCCCGACCTGCTGCGGCTGATCGACGAGCGGTCGACCGCGTTCCTGGCCGCGGTCGCCTCCGCGCCCAGCCTCGACGCGCAGGTGCCGACGTGTCCCGAGTGGACGCTGTTCGACCTGGTCCGACACCTGGGCACGGGTCGCCGCGCCTGGGCCGCGACCGTCGCCGCGGGGCCCGGCGCCACGTCCAAGGTCATACCGGAGGGCGCTCCGGCAGCGCCTCGGGAACGCGAGGCGCTGCTGGCCTGGATGGCCGAGTCGACGCGGGAACTGCTGGACGCTCTGCGGGAGGCCGGTCCGGATCGCGGGTGCTGGGTGGGCTGGGGCGATTCGCAGTCGCCGCCGACCTCCGGGGCCGTCGCCCGGCACCAGGTGCAGGAGTTCGCCGTGCACACCTACGACGCCCAGCTCACCGCCGGCGCCCCGCTTCCGCTGCCGGAGGAGGTCGCGCTCGACGGCGTCGAGGAGTTCGAGTTCACCTGCTGCGCGACGACTTCGCCCTGGCCGCACGAGCCCGCCATCGTCGACTACCACGCCACCGAGGGCCGCTCCTGGCGCCTCTGGCTCTCCGAAACCGGCGCACGGGTAGTCCGCCTCCCCGACCCCGGCGTCCCCGCGGACGGGGAACCGGCGGACGCCTCCATCCGGGCCACGGCGAGCGACCTGGTCCTGGTCTTCTACAACCGCATACCGCTCGACTCCCTGGAGGTCGGCGGCGACCGCCTCGTCATCGACCGACTCGTGGAGTGGGAACCCGAGTAGGACGCCCACCTCGGCGCTCCACCATGCGCCGGACGCATACGGGTGATCCGCAAGTCGCGTTGGCGGTGACCTCGGCCGCCGTGAACGCTGAACCGCATGACGCAGCACGAGGGCATCACCAGACGCGGACTGCTCGGCCTGGTCGGCACCACGGCCGCGGCCGTGGCGGTCCCGGTGGGCGGCGGGACCGCCGCGGCGCAGGGCACGACCAACGACGTCGCCGTGCGCGTGACGGTCAACGGGACGGCCACGTCGCTGACCGCGGACCCGCGCGAGACGCTGCTGGACGCGCTGCGTGACCGGCTGGGGTTGACCGGCACGAAGAAGGGCTGCGACCGCGGCCAGTGCGGCGCGTGCACCGTGCACGTCGACGGTCGGCGGGTCGTGTCGTGCCTGACCCTGCTGGCCACGCTGGACGGCGCGGCCGTGACCACGATCGAAGGCCTGGCCGACGGCGACCGCCCGCACCCGCTCCAGCGGGCGTTCATCGACCACGACGGCCTCCAGTGCGGGTTCTGCACCTCCGGGCAGATCATGTCCGCGGCCGCGGTCATCGAGGAGGACCGCGCCCGCACGGACGAGGAGATCCGCGAGCAGATGTCCGGCAACATCTGCCGGTGCAGCGCGTACCCCGGCATCCTGGCCGCGATCCGCCAGGCCCGGACGGAGGCGAACTGATGCGCGAGTACGCGTTCGAACGCCCCGGCAGCGTCGGCGAGGCCGTGCGGCGCGGCGGTTCCGGCACCGCCTTCCTCGCGGGCGGGACCACGCTCGTGGACCTGATGAAGCTCGAGGTCATGGCCCCCGACCGCGTCCTCGACATCAACCGCCTGCCACTGCGGGGAATCGGCACGACGGGCGGCGCGCTGCGGATCGGGGCCCTGGCGCGGATGAGCGACGTCGCGGTCGACCCCCTCGTCCGCCGCGGTTTCCCGGTGGTGAGCCGGGCCCTGGAGCTGAGCGCCTCCGGCCAACTCCGGAACATGGCCAGCATCGGCGGGAACCTGTTGCAGCGCACCCGGTGCGGCTACTTCCGGGACGTGAGCACGCCCTGCAACAAGAGGCGACCGGGCAGCGGGTGCCCGGCGATCGGGGGCGAGAACCGGACGCACGCCGTGCTGGGCACCAGCGACTCGTGCGTGGCCACCCACCCCAGCGACCTCGCCGTCGCGCTGGTCGCGCTCGACGCCAAGGTCCGGCTCCAGGGCCGCGACGGCGTGCGCACCGTCGACCTGCGCGACTTCTACCTGCTGCCGGGCACCACTCCCCACCTCGAACACGACCTGCGGCCCGGCGAACTGCTCACCGAGGTGGTCGTCCCGCGCCTCGACTGGGCTCGGCACTCGACCTACCTGAAGGTCCGCGACCGGCGGTCGTTCGAGTTCGCGCTCTCGTCGGCGGCGGTGGCGGTCCGGCGCGAAGGTGACACCATCCGCGAAGCGCGGGTGGCGGTCGGCGGCATGGGCACCAGGCCGTGGCGGCTGACGGCGGTCGAGGAGGCCCTGGCCGGGAGACGGGCGTCCGAGGAGACCTACGCGGCGGCGGCCGCCGCGGCCGTGGGCGGCGCTCGGCCGTTGCGGCACAACGCCTTCAAGCCCGAACTGATGAAGCGCACCCTGATCCGCGCCCTGCTGGAACTGGAGCAGACCCGATGACCGCCTCCCCCATCGGCCGCGAGACCGATCGCGTCGACGGACCCCTGAAGGTCACCGGCGGCGCGCGGTACGCCGCCGACCACCGCCCGGAAGGCCTGCTGCACGGCCATCTCGTCCAGGCCACCGTCGGCCGGGGCGCGGTCCGCGCCATGGACGTGTCCCGCGCCGAGGCCGCGCCGGGGGTCGTCGCCGTCTTCACGCCGTTCCGCCCGCTCCCGCTCAACCCGCCGAGCCCCCAGCAGAGCGGTGAGAACTACAGCGCGTTGCAGGACACCGCGGTGCGGTTCCGCGGTCAGGTCATCGGCCTGGTCGTGGCCGACACCCCCGAACGCGCCAGGGACGCGGCCGCGCTGGTCACCGCCGACTACGCGGTCGAGCCCTCGCGGACCTCGCTCGCCGACGAGAGCCCCGGTGTGTCGCAGGGCGTCGTGCAGAGGCTGGCGCCGGGCGTCACGTCCATCGACGCGGTGCTGGCGTCGAGCCCGGTCACCGTCACCACCTCGGTGTCCCAGCACGCCCAGCACCACATCGCGATGGAACCCCACGCCACGACCGCGGTCTGGGTGGACGACCAGCTCACCGTCTACTCCGGAGCGCAGGCTCCCCAGCGGGCCGCCGCGACGATCGCCGCCCGCCTCGGCGTCGAGCCCGCCAAGGTCCGGGTGATCTGCCGCTACACCGGCGGCGGTTTCGGTCAGCGCTCACCGGTGTGGAACGAGGCGCTGCTCTGCGCCGCGGCGGCCCGCGCGCTCCGACGTCCGGTGAAGCTGGTGCTGAGCCGCGAGCAGGTGTTCACCGCCATCGGCCACCGGGCGGCCGTCCGGCAGACGATCCGGCTCGGCGCCGACGCCGACGGCAGGCTCCTCGCGCTCAGCCACGACAGCGACGCCGAACTGCCCGCCGCCGGTGGCTGGCAGATGATGCCCGGCCGCGACACGTCGGCCGTGTCCTACCGCACGCCGAACATCCGCATCGACCAGCGCCTGGTCACGTTGGACACCCCGCCGACCTGGTCGATGCGCGCCCCGGCCGAAGCGCCCGGCGCGTTCGCGCTCGAAACCGCGATGGACGAGCTCGCCGTGCGCACCGGGGTCGACCCGGTGGAACTGCGACTGCGCAACTACGCGACCGAGGACCCGGTGGAGGGCAAGCCCTTCTCCGCCAAGCACCTCGACGAGTGCTACCGGGTCGGGGCCGAGCGGTTCGGCTGGGGTCGACGCCTGGCCCGTCCCCGGTCCCGGACCGACGGCGACTGGCTGATCGGCCTGGGCATGGCGAGCGCGATCTACCCCGCGTGGCGCCAGTCCGCGTCGGCACGGGCGCGGTTCCGCGACGACGGCCGCGTCGTCATCTCCTCGGCCACCTCCGACCTCGGCACCGGCGCCTTCACCGTGCTGGCCATCATCGGGGCGGACGAGCTGGGGGTGCCGGTCGGCAGCGTCGTGGCGGAAGTCGGCGACTCCGCCCTCCCTCCCGGTGGCGTCGGGGCGTACGGGTCCAGCGTCACGACGAGCACGGTGCCCGCGGTGCAGGCCGCGTGCCGGGCGGCCGTCGCAGCGCTCGTCCGCGCGGCCGTGGACGACCCGCGCTCCCCCTTCGCCGGTCTGGACCCCGCGGCCGTGCGGTACCGGCAGGGCCGGGTCGAGGCGCGCGGCCGGTCGGTCGACTTCCGCACGCTGCTCCGCGCCACGGGCGTGCCGCACGTCGAAGCGGTCGGCACCACGGAGCCGAGCACCGCGTCCCCGTACCGGTTCCACTGCTTCGGCGCCCACTTCTGCGAGGTGCGGGTCCACCGGCTGACCGGTGAGCCGCGGGTCGACCGGTTCACGTCGGTGTTCGACGTGGGACGGGTCGTCAACGCGAAGGCGACCCGGAGCCAGCTCACGGGCTCGATCATCTGGGGCGTCGGGCACGCCCTGCTGGAGGCCGACCCGATCGAGCCGGACGGGCGGTTCGCCGCGGCGAGCATGGCGGACTACCTCGTCCCGGTCCACGCCGACACCCCGGCGATCGACGTGCACTGGCTGGACCGCCCCGATCCGCACATCAGCGAGTTCGGCGCGAAGGGGGTGGGCGAGATCGGCCTGGTGTCGGCCGCCGCGGCGATCGGCAACGCCGTGTTCAACGCGACCGGGATCCGCGTCCACGACCTGCCGATCACGATGGACAAGCTGCTGTGAGTCAACTGCCCGGCCGACGGGAGGT
This sequence comes from Umezawaea sp., assembly GCA_035559015.1. Classification (GTDB taxonomy): domain Bacteria; phylum Actinomycetota; class Actinomycetes; order Mycobacteriales; family Pseudonocardiaceae; genus Umezawaea. The sequence continues at coordinate 5,418 of DATMCA010001740.1, forward strand.
CATCTCCGCCGCGGCGGCGCGGATCGCGCCGCGCAGCCAGGAGTGCATCGGATCGGACTCCAGCCGCGCGTGCCACACCATCCCGTAGGGGAAGGCGTCGAACTCCTCCGGGGCCTCGACCAGCCGCACCCGCGGGTGGGCGACCACCCGCGACTCCGCCAACCGCCGCGGGATCGTCGCCACCAGTGGCGTTCCGGGCAGCGGCGCGAACGCCGAGCCGAAGCTCGCCACCCGCACCGCCGCCGTCCGGCTGTGGCCGAGTTCCTGGAGCCACCGCTCGATCATCGGCTGCTCCCGCTGGATCAGGGTGACGACCACGTGACGGGCCCTGGTGTACTCGGCCAGCGAGAAGCGGTCCCGCACCGGGTGGTCGTGGTCGACGGCGCAGACCAGGTCGTCGGTGAACAGCTGCTCCCACCGCAGCGGGGCCGCCGGGCGCAGCACCGACAGCGCGATGTCGGCCCGGCCTCGTTCGAGGTCCGGGTACGCGTCGTCGTCCCTCGGCTGGACCGACACCTCCAGGTCGGGCGCGGCCAGGAACAGCCGCGGCAGCAGGTGCGGCCCCAGCGTCGCGGTGGTGTAGTCGGTGCCGATGATCCGCACGACCCCGGTCGCCGTGGACGGGTCGAACCCCTGACCCGAGAGGAGGCTTTCCAACCGCGGCAGGAGGAACGCCAACTCGCGCTGCACCTCCCGCGCCCTGGACGTCAACTCGTACTCGCCGCCGGACCGGACCAGCAGGTCGTCGCCGAACAGCGCGCGCAGCCGCTGCAACGTCCGGCTCATCGACGACTGGCTCAGGTGGAACCGGTCGGCGGCCCGCGTCACGTTCCGCTCCTCCAGCATGAGGGACAGGGCACGCAGTTCCTGCAACAGCCCGAGATCACCGTGCGCCATCCGCCCAGTATGCCTCCGCGCTCCCCCGGCGGATCGACGTCACCGCGATTCGTCCACCCGGATCGTCCTCAAAGGACTCGGCGGGAACACGCCGCGGTGACCGCCTTCGGGGTCGAAGGCGGTCACCGGGCGAACCCGACGCGTCTCAGATGGCCCGCGACGACGTCGGCGGTTGGTAGAGGAGCAGCAGGAACCTCTGCTGGCCGGTGCCGTTGCAGTCCCAGAGCTGCATCTTCGCGCCGTTCTCGTGGATGTGGTTGAGATCGGCGTCCAGGCACTTGCCGCTGGCCACGTTGTGCCAGGAGAAGTCGGGCGGGTTGTACCACCAGGCTTGCTGGGCGGAGCCGTTGCAGTCCCAGAGCTGCACCCTGGCACCGTTCTCGTGGATGTGGTTCAGATCCGCGTCCAGGCACTTCACCGGCCACGGGTAGTTGTTCTTGATGGGCGTGATGGCATCCCACTCGACGGTCCACTCCTGCTGGAACTGCCAGTTGCAGTCCCAGAGCTGGACCTTGCCGCCGTTGGTGTTGGCGGTGTTGGTGTCCGCGTCGACGCACTTGTCGGACAACGAGTTGTAGAACGCGTCGAACTCGATGGGTGACGGCGCGGCCGAGGTGGGTACCCCCGCCGCGGCGGGTGCGGGCGCCGGCGTCGCCGAGGCCGGTGGCACGACCGCGGCCGTCAGCAGCAGCGCCGCCGCGACGGCCAGTTTCAGTCTTCGGATCACGTGTTCGCCTTCCGTGCTCGGTCCGGGTGTCGTGCCCTTGCTACCGAAGCCCGGTTCTTCACGGTCGCCGTCCACGGCGAAACAACCAATCCTCGAACAATGCGGTCAGGTCACCGGGACCATCGCAACGAAAAGGTGCCCGCTGAGCCCTCGCTAGTCGGGTTTGGCCGTGTAGAGCAGGTGGACGACGGCCTGTTGGCAGGCGTCCTGGTTGACGGGCTTGTTCATGAAGCCGATGGACGCCCCGGCGAAGGGGACCGACCCGCCGGGGTCCATCGTTCGGCCGACCGGCATCCTCGTGTCGAGCAGGTGGTAGTCACCCGCGTCGCAGGTGCCCGCGTCGGTTCCGGGTCGGGTCGTGACGGAGGTGATCTCGACCTCGACCGCCGCGAGGTAGGTGCTGTCGGGGCCGTTGTTCACGACCAGGCCGGTGATGGGGACCGGTGCGAGGCCGGGTGCGAGGCCTTCCATGGTCGAGGTCTGCGTGACGGTCAGCGAGTTCAGGGCGGTGCCGCAGTCCGAGGTCTCCGCGTACGCGGGGGCGCCCGGCGGGAAGGTGATGATCGCTCCGAGGATCGTCACGATCATCAGGGAAGCGATCACGGCGGTGCCGCGGCGTCGGCGTCGGCTCGCCACCAGCAGCACCGCGCCGAGGACGAGGCATCCGATCGCGATGACCAGGAACGGCCCGAGGTACGGGGCGAGGCCGGTGTTCGGCAGCGGGTCGCAGTTCACGGTGTGGCCGTCCCGTCGGGTTCGGTGGCGCCGGTGGTCGGAGCGGGTGCGGGGTCGGGTGCGGTGTCACCCGTGGTCGGCACCGGGTCGGGTTCGGGGTCGTTCGTGGTCGGCACGGGGTCG
>DATMCA010001741.1:0-4530 GCA_035559015.1 Umezawaea sp.
CTCGGCCCGTCGGGCGTCCGCCAGCAGGGCCTCGGCGGCCGCCACCGAGGTGACGGCGGGCGCGTTGGGCGGTGCGGCGTCCGACTCGAAGGCGGTGGGCGGCAGGAGGTTCGGCGAGGCCAGCGCGTTCGACCGGGTCTCGATCAGCCACAGGTTCCGGGGCTTGATCTCCATGGTCGGCGAGTCGATCCCGGCGGTCATCGGACCGTTGTCGGCGACGACGCGACCCTTGCCGTCCTGGTGCTGGAAGACCGGCTTCACCCGACCCGGTTCCACGTACTCGTCCTGGAGGCCGAGGAAGTGGCCGACCTCGTGCGCGAGCCGTCGGGAGTCGGTGTCCACGGGCCAGTTGAGCTGGTTGGCCCGACCGCCCTCGCCCGTCACGGTGATGTGGCCGTGGGCTTCGGCCGGGTTGTCGGTGAACTCGACCGTGACGTGCAACTGGTCGTTGCTCGGCAGGCGGTGGCCCTGGTTGAACAGGGACTCGACGCCCTCCAGGGTGCGGGCCTTCAGCGCGTCCACGTCGGGACCGGACGCGTCCAGGTGCACCTTGACGGTGTAGTCCTGCACCCGCGCGCCGTCGACCTCGAAGGTGCGCTTGTCGTAGGCGATCGGGCCGCGCCACGCCTTGAGGTCGACCTTGCCGGGGCTGACCGTGCTGCTGGTCAGCACTCCCCCGTCCTCCGACCGGACGGTGCTGATCGGCGCGGTGTCACGAGCCGCGCGGATGTCCTGCGAGGACACCGGGTCGCTCGGCCGCGACCAGTCCGCGCTCGGGGCGTCGCTGTGCCGCCACGACTCGTCGGACAGGATCGGGTGCGGCGCCTGCGGACCACTCGCCGTGATCACCGTGTCGGTCACCTTCACCGACTTCGGCGCCTCCGGTGGCACGTAACCCTCGGGACGCTTCAGGTCCCAGTCCACGACCACGTCGGCACCGTTGGGACGGCCTCCCTCGGCGACGCCGATCTCGACCGACCCGCCCAGCTCCGCCGTGAGGACGTCCCTGACGGTCTGGGCGTTCGCGCCCGAGACCTCGACCCTCGGCGGCAGGTAACCGAGGTCCGCGCGCTTGGCGACGGCCGCGGCCAGGTCGGCGACCAGCAGGTTCACCGAGGCGGACTGCCGCGCGTCCAGCGCGGTGCTGCCGGGCGCGAAGTCGAACGACCGCTCCGGCGCCGGGCCCCGGCGGACAGGGGCGTCGGACGGCGGCGCCGTCCACGGCGACGGCGTGCTCGCGGAGGGCGCCGGGGCATTGGGCGCCTGGACGTTCGAGTCGGCGGCGGCCTCCGGCCGCCAGCCCTCGACGAGGCCGTCGATGAACGCGAAGCGTTGCGGCGCCTGGGAACGCAGCCGGTCGGGGTCGAGGAAGTAGACCATCGCGGCCTCGGACAGGTCCTCGTCCGGGTTGGTGGCGCCGTAGTTCGTGATGGGCGGCTCGGCGGCGAAGTTCGGCCTGCCGTCGGGCGTCCAGGCGCCGACCTTGCCGCTGAAGTCCGGCAGCTCGGCCGACAGGGCCTTGGCGATGCGCTTGGCCCTCGCCTCGGCCAGCTCCACGCCCTGCCGCTCGAAGACGTCCGGGTGCCGCTCCGCCAGGTCGGCGATGGCCGCGGCGTGCTTGGGAGCGGTGTCGGCGAAGGTGGAGGTGGCCAGGACGTGCGACTTGATGGACTCCTTGAAGTCGTCCGCCGCGTCCTTGGTCCCCTTGTACGGCGGCTCGGCGCCCGCGGCGAGCACGGGCTTGCCGTCCGCGTCCCAGGTGCCGAACTTCGTCGTGTACTCCGGGAGCGCGTACTTGAGCAGGCCGTGCGCCAGCTCGTGGGTGGCCGTGGCCTCGACCTCCTTGGCACCGCCGCCGAAGGAGTTCCCGACCATGGCCATCGGGTAGATGTTGAAGGCGTTGTGCGAGGCGATGTACTCGCCGGTCGCCAGCAGGAACGGCGACGTTCCCTTGATCGCGCGGCTGACCGCGCCGACGTTGGTCAACTCCTGCGGGTGGCCCGCGCGGGTCGAACCTTCCCGCGCCGCGCCGAGGATCGGCTCGTAGTGGGTGAGGGCGTCCTGGAGCCCCTTGAGCTCCTTGGGGTCCCACTTGCGGGCCTTGACCTTGTCCAGGTTGGCCGGGGTCGCGCCGGGGTGGCTCTCCTTGACCGCGGTGGCGCTCGCGGTGGAGTCGACCTCGATGCCGTACTTCTCGGTGATGTCCGCCATCACCTGGCGGGCCTCGGAGGTCACCACGTCCGCGTCGGCGCCCTCCGGGACGGCGACCTGCTCGGTGGCGGGCGCGTTGGGCGGCTGCGGGAACGCCTCGGCGTCCGCCCTGGCGGGCGCGTTCGGCGGGGTCACGTCCTGGCCGGTGATGCGCGCGTGGTGCTCGGCGACGGTGGCCGGGTCGGCGAACATGGCGGCCAGGTCGCTCATCTTCCGCGCGGCCTCGTGGTTCTCGGCGTACCGGAAGTGCCTGCCGTCGGCGGTGAGCTCGATGCCGTTCGCCCCGGCCTGGAAGCGGTCGGTGAAGGCGTTCGGGCCCTTCCTGGTGTCGCCGTTCCGGTCGACGAACGCGCTGTCGGGCGTGTAGGAGGAGAAGTCCGCCTGGTAGTACTGGTGGAACTCGTCGAACAGCTTCCTCGGGTTGTCCGGGTTCGTGCCGTCGACCTTGCCCGCGAGGTCGTGGATGAAGCTGAACGCCTCGTCCGCGCCGATCTTGCCGCGCAGGTAGAAGCCGAACGGGTCGGAGTCCACGATCGCCCTGGCGGCGGCGAACTCCCGCTGGTTCTCCCACAGGCCGCGGTAGCGGTCCATCATCTCGACGGCGAGCTTGTGCTCGGGCTCGCGGTCGTGCCTGCCCTGGCCGTCGCCGAACTGGTTCTTGGCGTTGTTCTTCTCGATGTCGTGGAACAGGATCGCCTTCGCCAGCGCGTCGACCGGGATGAGCCGGGTGTCCGCGTTCTCCGAGGCGGTGAGCTTGAAGTACTGCCCCAGCACCATCTGCGAGTGCTCGTAGAAGGTGTACGGGGTGGTCGCGCCGGGAGCGCGGCCGGGCGTGAGCTGCGGAGCGGTGGCGACCTCGTCGAACTTCCGGTCCAGCTCGTTGAACCGGGTGATGAGCTGGTCGACGACGGCGTGCGCGTCCCGGCCGGAGGCGTTGACGCTCGTGCTGAGCTGGTCGCCCGCCGCGCGCTGGTCCTCGAAGACCTGGCCGCGCTCGGCGTTCCACTGGAAGTAGGAGTTGAGGAACGGGTCAGCGCCCTCGGTCCTGGTGTTGAAGTCCATCGCGATGCGGTCGGAGTCGGCGGAGATGAGCGCGCCGATCTCCGCCTGGGTGGCGATCTCGGGCACCTTGGCCATCAGCGCGTCGACGGCGGCCGGGTCGACCGGGGCGAACGTGAACGCGGCCAGTTCGAGGCCCGCACGGGCGCGGGCGTTGTTCGCCACGGCGTCGGCCATCGTGTCGCGGAAGGACTGGTCGGCCAGCGCCAGCGCCGGGTTCTCCCGCAGCGCGGTCCTGATGTCGGTGGACAGCGTCGGCAGGACGTCGTTGGACACCACCGCCTTGAGGTCGTCGGGGCTGGTGCGGAGCAGGTCCTGGCCGGTGAAGGCGTCCAGCGCGCCCGCGACGACCGGTGCGAGGACCTTGTTCTCCGCCACGTCGGCCAGCAGGTTCGGGTCGATGGCCACCGGTGTGGTCGGGGCGGGACGCGCGGCCATGTTCGTGGCCACCCGGTTGCCGAACTCGGTGGCGCGAGGACCGCTGAGCCAGCCGCTCTTCTTGCCGCCCTTGGGGAACCCGTCCAGCACGCCGAGGTTCCGCAGTTCCTCGTTGACCGCCGTCCTCATGTTGTCGCTCAGGTGGTCGGCGATGTCCTGCCTGCCGGCGCCGTCGAGCAGCGCCAGGCTGGGGTGCTCGACGACCTTGGTGGCGAAGTCGTTCGCGACCACGTCGGCGACTTCGGCGGCGAAGTCCTTGCGGCCCCCGGACTTCGGCTTGAACCCCTCGCGGACCAGCTTCTCCAGTTCCGCCCTGGACTGGATGTGCCCTCTGACCTGCTTGACGGCGGCGTCGACGTCCTTCGCGGCGTTCCGGGTGACCTCCGGCACGACCTGGGCGAGCGCCTGCTGGTACGCGGCCTGGTCGACCTTCGGGGTGCCGTTGTTCGAGAGGTGGGTGCGCAGTGCGGCGGGGCCGGTGGACAGGACGTCGTCGGTGATCTTCCGGACGTTGACCGACGCCGGCCCGACCTCGTTGAGGAACTGGTTGAGCCGCTGGACGCGGGCGTCGAAGCCGAGGTCCTTCGGCCCGGCCGTCCCCGCGCCGGGGCGGGGGTTGGGGATGGACTCGTGGTCGGGCTCGATCCGCGCGTCCTCGACGCGGTTCTCGGGCCCCTGCTTGACCTGCTGCCAGGTGACGTCGTGCTCGCGCAGTTGGCTCGCGATCTCGTGCAGCTTGTGCGCGTCGTTGCGGAACGTGGCCTTCCACGAGCCGTCGGGCTTCTTCTCCCAGTCGAACCAGGGGTCGTAGGCCTTGCCGAC
>DATMCA010001742.1:0-2256 GCA_035559015.1 Umezawaea sp.
GGACTCGTCCAGCGTCAGCCGGTACCGACCACCGCGCCCGGACGGCGTGAGCACGACGGGCACCAGCACCAGCGGCGACCGCAACGGCCTGCCGTCCAACTCCCACACCAGCGACCCCAGCGCCAGGTACAGGTTGTTCGCCCCGGTCTCCTCCAGGATCGTCCGGGCCTTGTGCGCCACGCCCCGCAACCGCGTCCGGTAGGACGCCTCCGTCACGTCCGCGTACACCGAGCGCCTGGCCACCAGCAGGTCCTCCAACTGCTCCGGCGGCAGCTCGCGGCCCGTGCGCACACCCCGTTCCCGGTCCACCGCCGCCAGGTCGTCCGACGCCCGCAGCACCACCGCACCACCCCGGTGCAGCACGTCCTCCAGCACGCCGAGGCGTTCCCCCGGCACCGCAAGCGACAGCCCGGACCGCGCGGTGAAGTTGACCAGCCGGTTGCGCAGGCTCAGGTCCAGCAGCGCGTTCTTCCACCGCGTCACCCTCGGGGGCGCCGCCGCCGCGTGCCGCGGCCCCGTGCCCGGCCGGGCGACGCTCGCCACCTCCGGCCAGAACCGCGCGGCGGGCGTGTACAGGCTGACCACGACGTTCCCGCTGATGTCCCTGGTGCGCGCGGGCAGCGGCACGATCCGGTCGCGCCGAGCCTGGCGCACGTCGACCACCCCGAGCACCCGCTCCAGCCCGCCGGTCAGGTACTCGTCGTACGGCGGCCGGTGGGTCTCCTCGAACGGCCGGGCGTCCACCACGCACGTCGTCTCCACCAGCCGGATCCGACCCAGGTCGACCCGGTTGACCACGTCCGCCACGTCGGTCTGCGCTGTGCCGTCCAGCGACGACTCCTCCCGCCAGTAGCCGAGGAACGCGTGCCCCTCCGCGACCCACAGCAGCGAGTCGACGCCCGCCTGCTCCAGCACCGCCGCCATGACCACCACCAGGTCCAGGGACGTGGCGACCCGGTCCAGCAGCACCTCACCCGGCGTCCGCACCCTCTGCCCGACGTCGGTCCAGCTCGCGGGCGGTTCGGCGGACCGGATCCCGCGCGCCTTGAGCACGTCGTAGACCGCCCGCACGATCTCGTCGACCCGTTCCGGCCCGGCCTGGTGGCCCTGGAGCGCCGGGCTGCCCGTGGTCGCGAGCAGCCGGTCCGCGACGTGGCCCATCAGGTCGACCACGGCGGGGTGGTTCGGCATCACGTGCGCCGCCAGCATCTCCAGCCCGAGCGAGAGGGGCCTCGCCAGCCACTGCTGCGCCGCCAGCACCCGCACCCGCGCGGACCCTTCGGCCCGCCGAACCCCGCCGACCTCCACCCAGACCCGGATCGTGCCCGGCCGCTGTTCCTCGACCAGCAGCATCGCCGCCGGGTCCAGCACCAGCCGCAGGTCCGTGAGCACCGTCGGCCGCCCGCCGGGCAGGTCCAGCGTCCGGCTGTGCACCTCGGACAACGGCCCGACCGCGTCCACGATGACGAACCGCAGCACCGCACCCTGCACGTCCCCCGGCACACCGTCCACGGTGACCTTGCCGATCACCGAGATCCCGTTGTGCGCCATCGCGTAGCTGACCACCGACGCCGTTTCGAGGGTCACGGACATCGTCGGATCGTGCTCGGACTGCACGCGCGGCTCCCTGCTCGACTCGGTGCGCCGATCGACCACCCGACCCGGCGAGCCGATCGACTCGGATTCGACCGGAACGGCGTCAGCGTTACATCGTCGTCGTGGGTGTTCGGTGAGGACCGCGGGTCGGTTCGTCTCTAGCGGCTTTTCGTGTTTTTCGACGTCGCCGGGCGCGGATGGTTCCCTTTGATCGACACTGAAGCTACGGAGATCCACGACAGGTACCGTCGTGATCATGTTCTCCCTGGCCGAGCCGCCGCTGTTCACCCGTCTCCGCGATCGGCGGCGGATCCTCGTCGCGGGCGCGGGCGGCGGGTTCGACGTCTACGCCGGACTCCCGCTCGCCACCGCCCTGCGGTCTCTCGGCAAGGAGGTGCACCTGGCTAACCTCGCGTTCACCGACCTCGACCGCCTCGACATCGACGACTGGGTCCAGCCCGGCCTGGCCCGCGTCACGCCCGACAGCACGGGCAGCGACGACTACTTCCCCGAACGCACCCTCGCCCGCTGGCTGGCGGACCAGGACCTGCCGTCCACGGTGTACGCCCTCCCCCGCCAGGGCGTGGTCCCGGTGCGCGCCGCCTACCGAGCGCTCGTCGACCTGCTGGACCTGGACGCCGTCGTGCTGGTCGACGGCGG
>DATMCA010001743.1:0-4940 GCA_035559015.1 Umezawaea sp.
CCGCGCCTCAGCCGATCTTGTCTTACGCCTACAACCTCGCGTTCGGCTCCGGCAATATGGGCCCATTCCCGGGACTGGTCGTCTGGATGGTGATCTTCGTCGCCGTCGGCGCCATAGTGCTTGCGAAGACTCGCTTCGGCCGTCAGGTGCTCGCCACCGGCGGCAACCGAATGGCCGCCGAATTCACTGGCATCAACACAAAGCGGATCAAGTTCGAGGTGATGCTGATCTCCTCGGTGGTGGCCGCCTTCGCCGGCATGCTTTACGCCGGCCGGCTGCAGTCGGGCCGCTTCCAATGGGGAGCCGGGGATGAACTGTCCGCCATCGCGGCCGTGATCTTGGGCGGCACCAGCCTGTTCGGTGGATCCGGCTCGGTGATCGGCACTCTCATTGGCGCGCTGCTCATCGGACTGATCAACAACGGCCTCATCCTGGCCGGCCTGGACGCCAGCCAGCAGCAAGTGATTCGTGGCGCCATCATCATCCTCGCCGTGGCCCTCGCCAAAAAGAAGTGACGCTCCATGGGATCCACGATTAGGGCCGGAGTCATCGGCACCGGCTTCATGGGCACCGTCCACGCCCGCGCCATCCACGCGGCAGGAGCCACGCTGGCCCGGGTGAGCAGCCACACTACTGAGGCCACCCGCCGCGGCGCTGAGATCATGGGTGCTGCCGGTGTGGCTGAGTCGGCCGAGGAGCTCATTGCGGCTGAGGACGTCGACGTCGTCCACATTTGCACCCCGAACCACCTCCACTTCCCGCTCGCCGAACAGGCACTTCGCGCAGGCAAACACATCGTCTGTGAGAAGCCGCTGGCCACGACACCGGCCGATGCGCAGCGGCTCGCCGAACTCGCCGCGGGAACCGACGTGGTGACTGCTGTCCCGTTTGTCTACCGCTTCTACCCGACCGTACGCGAGGCGCGGGCTCGCATCGCGGACGGCGAAGCGGGCAGGTTGTGGCTGCTGCACGGCTCCTATCTCCAGGACTGGCTGGCCGGCTCCTCGGAGAGCAACTGGAGAGTCGATCCGGCTCTGGGCGGTGCCTCTCGGGCCTTCGGGGACATCGGCGTGCATTGGTGCGATCTGATGGAGTTCGTGACCGGGCACCGCATTGTCCGGCTGATCGCCGCGATGGCACGCGCCTTCGATGAGCGGCCTTTCGGCGGTGCCTCCGGTGCGGTGGCGACCGAGGACGGGGCGACCGTGCTCTTCCAGACCGACCAGGGAGCCCTCGGCTCGGTCGTGGTCAGCCAAGTGTCGCCGGGGCGAAAGAACCGGCTCGCGTTCTCTTTCGACGGGACAGATGCGTCGTACCGGTTCGATGCCGAGGCGCCCGACACCTTGCAGGTTGGCGGCCGTACCGAAAACCGGCTTATCTCACGCGGCCCTGACACGCTCAAACCACCGGCTGCGGCGTACGCCTTCCTCCCCGCCGGCCATCCGCAGGGCTATCAGGACAGTTTCAACGCACTCGTGAGGGACACCTATGCCGCCATTGGAGGCATGCAGCCCGACGGTCTGCCCGCTTTCGCCGACGGCTACCGGGCCGCGGCGCTCACGGCTGCGGTCGTTGAGTCTGCCCGTTCTCAGGCCTGGGTTGAGGCGCCGGAGGGGACTCGGCCTACCAGCCGCCCGCTGCTGTCGACACCCGAAAAAGAGGAAGCACATGCCCGCTGACACATTCTTCGATCCGCACCAGCGCGCAACCCTCCAGGCGGCAATGGCTCGCATCATCCCTACCGACGACACCCCGGGAGCGACGGAGGCCGGCACCATCGACTTCCTCGACCGCTACCTCTGCGGGATTGGCTACATCTACGCCAAACCCGACGGCAGCGGCTTCGAGCAACTGTCCGGCAAGCGGGAGCAGGCGTGGCGGCAGCGCATCGAGCGGGTGCGCGAGCGCTATGTCTCCGGGGTCCACGATCTCGACGAGCGGGCGCGCCAGGTGCACGACGCCGACTTCGTCGATCTTTCGCCCGAGCAGCAGGACGAGATCCTGCGGGATCTGGAGCAGCCGTCCCGCACCCAGGAAGCCGAGCTCGAACGCGCACGGACGACGATGTACGGCGCGCCCGTCGAACCCGCGCTGCAGCAGACCAGCGCCGAAGTTGATCTTGATTTCGTGCCACTGCTGGCCCTGCACACCCGCCAAGGCTTCTACGCCGATCCGATCTACGGCGGCAACCGTGATCGAGTCGGCTGGGACGTCATCGGTTTTCCGGGTCCCGCCTCGCTCGCCGAGGTCCACACCGGCCGCTACAGCACCCTGGACTACTTCGCCGACGACCGGGAGCACCCTCGGGAAAAGGACGCATCGTGACCAACGGAGCCAAACCCGATCGGGCTGACGTCTGCATCATTGGAGCCGGCGCCTCCGGCGCGGCCGCCGCCAAGGTCCTCACCGAGCGCGGGCTCCGCGTGGCCATGTTGGAGCGTGGCCCTTGGCGTACACGGGAAACCTTTGGCGGCGACGAGCTGGCGAACATCAACCGCTACAACCTCTGGCCCGACCCGCTGCTCAACCCGCGCACGGTGCGCGACTCGGCTGACGGCGAGGTCCGTACGGAGTTGTTCTGCCCTGTGCCGCAGATGGTCGGTGGCGGCACTGTGCACTGGCAGGGTTGGCTGCCCCGCTTCACCGAGAGTGACTTCCGGCTGCGCAGCATTGTCGGTGATGTGCCGGGGACGACACTGGCGGACTGGCCGATCACCTATGACGAGCTGGAGCCGTACTACACCCAGATCGAGTGGGCCTTCGGTGTGTCTGGACGGGCCGGAGCAAACCGGTACGAGTCCTGGCGCAGCAAAGGCTATCCCTGCCCGCCGATGCCCCAGTCGCGGTACGCGCAGAAGTTCCACCAGGGCTGCGCCAAGCTCGGCTACAACTCCTTCCCCACGCCACAGGCCGCGCTTTCCCAGCCCTACAACGGCCGGCCGGCGACCGTCATCAGCGCCTTCGCTCAGCAGCACGGGGATCCGACCGGCACCCGGTCCAGCGCGCTCAACGTGTTCGTCCCCGATGCGGTGGCCACTGGGCGCCTTGAGCTGCGGCCGAACTCCTACGTCTCCGAGATCACCGTCGACGAACGTGGGCGCGCGAAGGGTGCGCTCTACAGCGACGAGCAGGGCACCACGTACGAGCAAGAGGCTGACGTGGTCGTCCTGGCCTGCGGGGCGGTGGAGACCGCACGGCTGCTCCTGCTGTCCGGAAACTCCCGTTTCCCCAACGGGCTGGCAAACGGTAGTGACCTGGTCGGCCGCAATGTCACCTTCCACGAGTACAGCGCCGCCGTCGGGACTTTCGACGACCCGATCTATGCCTGGGCCGGCGGCGGGTACGTCAGCGCCAGCAGCTTCGAGTTCAACCAGCACGATGACAGCCGGGGGTTCGTCGGGGGCGGTCACATCGCCGCGGCAGGCGTCGGGATCCCACTGCCGATCAACTGGTCGCTCCCAAACCGTCCGGCCTGGGGAGCGGGCACCAAGCAGGTGGACCGCGACTACTTCAACCACAGCATGGCGGTGGCAATGGTCGTGCACGACATGCCACAGCACGACAACCGGGTCGAGCTCGACGACTCGGTGACTGACGCCTGGGGTTTGCCGGTCGCGCGGATTACGGTCATCCCTCACGAGAACGACCTGGCGATGGGCCGCTACCTCATTGACCGGAACGCCGAGATATTGGAGGCGGCCGGCGCATCATCGGTGCAGAAGGTCTACATCGACCGCATCACCGGCAACTGCTCCCACCAGCACGGCACGACACGGATGGGCAACGATCCGGAAACCTCCGTGCTGGACCGCTGGTGCCGCAGCCACGAGGTGGAGAATCTCTTTGTGGTGGACGGGGGCCCATTCCCGACCGGCACCGGCATCAACCCGACGCTGACGATCATGGCCAACGCCTGGCGGGTGGCCGAGCACATCGCCGACGGCCGCAACACGACGAGGTCGTCAAAGCCTTTGACGTCGTGATCACCATGGGCTGCGGCAACACCTGCCCGTTCTATCCCGGCAAACGCTATGAGGATTGGGTACTCGAAGACCCAGCCGGCAAGGGAGTCGACGCCGTACGGCCGATCAGAGATGAGATCCGGCGTAGGGTCGAGAACCTCATCAGCATCCCTGTACCGAGCAGCACCGCGATGACCGCCGCCAGTGCCACGCGATACCAGATGAACACCGTGATGCGGTGCTTGGCCACGAATCGCAGCAACCAGGCGATTGACGCGTAGCCGACGACAAAGCTGACCCCCGTTGCCAGCACGGTGGGCAACCAGCCGACCCCCGTACTGATCACGGAGGCTTCCCTGATCGCCTGGTACGCCCCGGCGGCAACCAGGGCCGGAATGGCGAGAAGGAACGCCAGCCGCGTTGCCGCGACCCGATCCAGATCTCGCAACAGGCCGGCGCTGATGGTTGCCCCGGAACGAGACACACCGGGAATCAGGGCAACAGCACCGAACGCAGGGATGTCGTGCAGCCTGCGGAGCCGGCGTCCGTGCCCGGTCGCAATCACCCTCGCAGCCCGGGCAGCCCGTCTCGGCCGGGTCGGTCTCGACCAGCAGTCGCAGCCCGGCCGCGGTTATTCCAGATCGCTCGCGCCAGGTCACATCCAACACGTGCACGCCCGGCAGGTTGAACAAGATGTCGACGCGTGCGCAGTGACTTCCGGCCCGCACGCAGCACGACGTAGGCTCGGCCATCGTCGAGGTCCTTCGTTCGGGCGTGTGGTAACTCCCGATCCTGAAGGGCCTCGACCCCTCTCAGCCGGTACTCACCAACGCCCGGCGCGTCGTACCTGCCCCACCCTCAACTCCGAAGAGCCCGATAACCTCGCCCAGACAGATGAGGGTGCGCGCCGCGATCAGCAGGACGTACACACCGTCGACACCGTGGACCAGTCTTACGGTTGAGATTTCCAAGGATTAG
>DATMCA010001744.1:0-8264 GCA_035559015.1 Umezawaea sp.
CCACCACAGCCCCGCGGTCCGCCCGTCCGACGGCGTCAGCGAGGCCGGGCGGGTGCGCAGGCCGAACCGCAACAGCACCGCGGACAGCGCGAACGTCACGGCGTCGACCGCGAGCGCGCCGGACGTGCCCAGGCCCGCCACCACGAGCCCTCCGCCCGCGAAGCCGAGCAGCAGGCCGACCTGGTGGGTGATCAGGTGGATCGACTGGCCCGCCTCGTACCGCCGGTCCCCCAGCACCAGCGGCAGCAGCGCGCCCTGCGCGGCGGCGAACGGCGGCTCGGCCAGCTGCACGAGCACCAGCAGGCCCACTACCAGCGGCAATGGCACTCCGGGCACGGCCATCGCCGCGACCAGCACGGCCCGCACGACGTCGCTGCACACCATCACCGCCCGTCGCGGGTAGCGGTCGGCGAGCCCGGTGAGCAGCACCCCGGACAGCAGGCCGGGCAGCATCGTGAGCGCGTAGGTCAGGGCGGTCCACGCGGGCGAGCCGGTCCGCTGGAACACCAGGATCGACAGCGCCAGCCGGGCGAGCTGGTCACCGACGATCGACGCGAGCGAGGCGAACCAGAGCACGCGGAACTCGGCGACGGCGAAGACCGCTCGAAAGCCGCCCCCGCCGTCCCCGCGCATGGTCATCACCGTGGCAGACCCGATCACGCCGATCCAGTGGTTCACATGCATGAACTTGAATCACGGTGTTGAACTTGTGGTCTAGACCGTTTACCTTTCCACCCACGCCGCCGGTCAAGGGCAACGGAGCCCGCACCACAACGGAAGGAAGACGGATGGGAAATCTGACTTCTCGGCTGCTCAAGGCCGTGCTCGCGGTGACCGTGTCGGCCGGGCTGCTCTCGTCCGCGACCGGAACGGCCGCCGCCGCGCCCGCCCCGTGGTCGGGAACGTTCTCCGGCTTCCCCTCGTCCTCGTGGCGCGGCGCGTGGGGGATCGACGGCAGCGGCGAGTTCGGCTTCGGGAACATGAAGGCCAGCGGCAGCACGCTGGACGTCAAGTACGGCAAGGGGTCGTCGGCGCCGTCGTGCACCGACTGCCCCACGTCCGGCGGCGGGCAGTTCTACCAGGACCTCGGGAAGAACGGCCACACCGACCTGCGCGACGCCACCACGCTCTACCTGAAGTACGACATCCGCTTCCCCAGCGGCTTCGACTTCGGCCTCGGCGGCAAGCTGCCCGGCCTGTACGGCGGCAACCCGGGCGAGGCGAGCGGCGGCAACCACGGGCAGGCGTGGTCCACGCGGTTCATGTTCCGCAACGGCAGCAAGGGCGAGGTCTACGTCTACACGCCCGCCGGTGACGGCTACGGCAAGGACATCGGCCTGGGGTCGTGGAACTTCTCCCCTGACGGCAACACCCACAACATCCAGCAGTCGGTGAACAGGTCCACCGGCCAGATCACCGTCTGGTACGACGGCACGCAGGTGCTGTCGAGCAAGTCCGCGCCCGGCATCTCCGGGATCCCGTTCAAGGGCGTCTTCTTCTCGACGTTCTTCGGCGGGCACGAGACGAGCTGGGGCCCGAAGAAGGAAGTGCACGCGTACTTCTCGAACTTCAAGGTCAGCACCGCGAAGCTGTAGCCGCGACGGGGGTGCCCCGGTTCGGGGCACCCCTCAGCGCACCGGGACCGGCCTGGCCAGGACCTGGTCCAGGACCTCGGTGAGGTACCGCTCCGGGTCCGGGACGAGCGTCGTGACCCGTGCCGCGACGATCCCGTCCGGGCGGACGAGCACGGCCCCGTCGGCGGGGAGCCACGGGGCCGCGACGCCGTGCGCGGCGAGTCCGACCTCCTTCGCGGCGGTGAGCCAGCGCTCGCCCCCCAGCAGGGTCCACCGGGACGCGACCAGGTCGAGCGTGGAGACGCCGTCGACCCACGCGTGCGGCACCCGTGAACCCGGTGTTCCGTCCAGCACCAGGTCCACGGTGGACGGCAGTTCCGGCCGCGGGTCGATGATCGCGGCCGAGTCGTACCGCTGGCCCAGGTGCACGACCGGAGCCGCCCACACCCCCGCCTTCTCCCTGGCGGCGTCGGCTTCGGGGCCGCGTCCCCAGTGCAGGTTCGGGTCGCCGAGTCGGCGCATCGCCTGGTCCAGCGTGGCCGCGGCGACCGGTTCACGTTCGTGCGCGTAGGTGTCGAGCAGCCCTGGACCCGCCTCGCCCTTGTGCACGGCGGCCAGCTTCCACGCCAGGTTGTGCGCGTCGGCGACCCCGGTGTTGAGGCCGAACGCACCCAGGGGCGACACGGTGTGCGCGGCGTCCCCGACGAGGAACACGCGGCCGATCGTGAAGCGTTCGGCCATCGCGCTGCGGGGCCGCCAGGACAGGACGCTGCGCACCTCGACGTCGAGGTCGGGATCCCCGACCGCCGTCCGGACGATCGCGGCGCAGCGCTCGTGGGTGAAGTCCTCGGGGCGGTCGTCCGCGTTGACGTGGAAGACCCAGTTCGTCTCGCCGTCCACGGTGGCCAGCAGGCCGGGCGCGTCCGGCGTGGTGATGGTGCAGGTGGCGAAGGTCGCTCCCCGGAGGTGGGGGCGGAGGTCGGCGCGGAACAGGATGTTGATCATCGACTTGCCCAGGTCGCCCGCCCCGGTCGTGCCCACGCCAAGCGCGGTCCGCACGGCGCTGTGCGTGCCGTCCGCGGCCACCACGTGCGCGCACCGCACCGAGTAGCGGCCGTCAGGCCCCTCCAGTTCGACGTCGACCCCGTCGGCGTCCGGCGCGATGCCGACCAGGGTGGTCGACCAGCGCAGGTCCGCTCCGCGACGGGCCAGGTCGGCCGCCACGACGGCGTCGAGCCGGTCCTGCGCGCAGACGCCGCGCAGCCGGAACGGCGTCGTGTCCAGCTCGTCGGCGGACGGCGCCGGCATCGGCACGGACACGACGTCGCCCGCGCCCATCTCGACGACGGTCCGCGCCACCGCCTTGCCCAGGCCGCCCCGGAGGTCGACCGCGGCGGCGTCGACGGCGGCGTCGAGCCCCAGTTCGCGGAGGACCTCGACCGTGCGCGGCCCGATGCCGGTGGCGCGCGGGTGGACCGACGGCCCGGCCCGGCGCTCGACGAGCACCGCGGGGACGCCGTGGTGGACGAGCAGGGCAGCGGTCAGCAGCCCGACGCTGCCGCCTCCGACCACGAGCACTTCTGGATACGCTGTTTCTGTCATGGCTACACCGTAGCCAGAAGGTAGGATGCCGGTCAACGAGGAAAGGACCCGCCCCGATGACCGACCCCGCCCCTTCGTCGGTGTGGACCAGGCCGCGCCCCGAACCGCGCCGCCGCGCACCGGGCGTGGACCAGTTCGTCGCCGCCGCACTGGCCGTCGCCGACGCGGAGGGCCTGGCCGCGGTGTCGATGCGGCGGGTCGCTGGCGACCTCGGCTCCGGAACGGCCTCCCTCTACCGCTACATCACCAACCGCGACGAGTTGGTGGACCTGATGGTCGACGCCGTGCAGGGCGAGAACCCGCTCCCCGAGTCGACGCGGGACTGGCGCACCGACCTGGCGGCGGTGGCGCACGGCCTGCGCGACACCCTGCTGCGCCACCCCTGGCTGGCGGGCGAGATGACCGGCCGCCCCTCCCTCGGCCCCAACTCCTTGCGGCGCTCGGAATCCGCACTCCGCGCCGCCGTCGCCCTCACCCCCGACATCACCCTCGCCTCGCAGGCACTCGGCACCGTGCAGGCGTACGTGCTCGGCTCGGTCGCCGCCCAGCAGGCGGGCCGCCGCGCCGAACAGCGCACCGGCCTCACCGAGGAACAGTGGCAGCACAGCGTCGGCCCCTACATCAGCGAGGTCCTGGCCGCCGGCGAACACCCCATGCTCGCCCGCCGCGTCCACGAAGCCGAAGAACTCCACCCCGACACCGGGTTCGAGTTCGGCCTGGACTGCGTCCTCGACGGCCTCGCGGCCCGAGTGGGCGGTCGGCAGGGGTAGCGGTTGGCGGTCTCCGGGTGGATGACCGGACGGATCTGGTCGTCCACCCGGATTTCCGCGAGGTCGGCGCCACGGGTCAGGGCGTCGCGGTCGCGGAAGCGAGCGGCCGAGTGGAACGCCAGGCCGTCCGCTCCACCTGGTTCACCGCATCCGGTGAGCCTGGACGTTCGCGCCATCCGTTCACTCGTACCAGTCCTGCGACCACCTCTGGCTGCGCTCGCGGTCGCGGGCGATCCAGTCCGCGCCCTCGGAGGCGACCGCCTCCAGGATAGGCAGAGCGGTGTCGATCCCGGAGGTGTGGAGCGCGGCGAGGAACAGCTCGGACTCGTCCTCGATCTCGTCCTCGTACTGGTTGCGGAAGTTCTCGGCCACCACGGTGATGTCCCTGCCGTTCACCAGGGTCAGCTGGAACGAGCGGCTGCGCAGCTGTTCGACCTCCTTGCCGCTCCTCGTGGCCCGAAGGCCCTGCTCCGTGACGCTGGCCGACGCCAACGCGTCGTAGCGGAACAGGTGGCGTTGTTCATTCCACGCGTCCCCGGAGAGGAAGTCCAGTTCGACCCGCGCCTCGCGCACACCGCTGTGGGTGAGCAGGAAGAGTTGCACGACGTACCGGGAGAAGCGCGGTGGGCCGTGCAGGACACGAGCACGCAGGGCACCTCTGGCACCTTCCGTCATCACGACGTGCGTGACGAGGTCGTGCGCGGGCAGGTTGGCGCGGCCGATCGCGTTGTCCCTCAGGTAGGCCCTGTCCATGGCCAGCCAGCGGGCCATTTCGCTGTCGCTCGGACGGTCCGCCAGAACGTCCAGCCACTGCTGGTAGGCGTGCACCTCGGCGGCGTGGACGTCCTCGGCATCGGCGCGGAGGAACTTGTCGAGAACTCGAACCGCCTTGGTTCGCATCGCACCCCTGGCGGCGAAGAAGCCACCCACCCCGAGCAACAGCGCGGGCAGGAACCCGTTGGAGAGCAGCAGGACGAACAAGCCCGCACCGCCGGCGACGAGACCCACCCGGAAGAGACGGTCATCTCGGGGTGAGAGCGCCAACCGGTTGTGGAACAAGGCGTTGTCCGCCCATCCGTCGGCGACCCGGCGGGCGTGCCACCTGATCAGCCACGCGATCGAGCCCGCCGAAACGCGGGAGTTCCCGTACAGGTCGACGAAGCGCTGCTTCAAGTGCGCCTTGATGCCCGCGGTGTAGCCGGGCCAGTCGCCGGCCACGTGCGGGCGGGCTTCCGTGAAGCAGCCGTCGACCAGCCGGTGCACCTCCTGGACGAACTCGGTCGTGACCCAGTGCCCTGGCGAACGCGGCTCCACGGGGTGGAGTGGTGGCATGACCTCACGCCGTTTGGCGGCGTTGTGCATCTTCACCGCCTCCCGCACGCCTCCGTGACGGTGCAGCAGGTATCCGGCGCCCACGAGCAGCGGCAGGCCGAGCAGGACGCCGGCCAACGTCGGGTCGACCACCGCGATCGCGACGCCGACCAGCAGCGCGACGCCACCCGCGACCAGCCCCGCCTTGTCGCTCTGCTCGACGCTCGTGGCGGGAGGCGCGTACAGCCTGGGTTTCGAGGGTTGGGGCTCGAAGAACTTCCACGCCCGTGCGGCACGACCGGATCCCAGCCGCTCCGCCACGACCCTGACGGCGTGCGCGGCTTCGAGCCGTTCCTTCACCACACCGCCGAGGATCATGCGCATGTGCTCGGACAGCTCGTACTGCCGGGACTGCGGGAGGACGTCGAAGGCGCGGAGCACGTGTTCGAGATCCTCGTCCTTCGAAACACCGGTCGCCTCGTCGCGCACGAACCGCATGAGTCGCCAGCCCGCGGAGAACGCGTCGCTCCACTCGTCGGGCGGGAACGAGGAGGACATCTTGCGGGCGTTGATGATGCGACCGGGCAGGTCACCGTGCAGGTCGTGGAACGACCGCTCGCTGACCACGGACAGGAAGTAGAGGTAGGTCCGCTCGCTCGTCACGTGCCCGGCGCGCAGCAGTTGGTCGAAGATCCGCTCCGCCTCGCGGGGCAGGCCGCCCTCCAGGAAGTTGCGCGCGACCTCGTGCCTGCGCTCCGGCGGATCGTCCTGGTTGATGTGGTAGATGGACTCGTAGTGGATTGCCGTGTCGCCGTAGTGGGCGCCGACCTGCTGGCCGACGTGCGCACCGGACTGCGCTTCGTTGTGGTTGTGCACGTGCGGCTGTCCGTTGAAGGGCCCGCCGGAGGCCGGGGGGATCATCGGTCCCCCTCGGGGAGGGGCGCCTGTGCCTTGCGGCGTTCGACTGCCGCGACGGTGGTGATGACTGTCATGGGTCGTCTCCACGGCGGCATCCCGACGGGTGCCGCCTTCGTTCTGCCGAGGTGGGGCGCGGATGGCGAAGCCGCTGGACGGCCTGGTCGATCTGCTCGCGGAGCACGCGGGGTCGAGCCGAGCCTTCACCCCGCGACGGCGACCTCGTCCCACTCGTGGGACCACTGCTTGCGGCGGTCCTGCTCGTGGGCGATCCAGCTCTCGCCCTCCGCCGCGATCGATTCGAGGATGGGGAGCGCGTTCTCGATCCCCGACGTCTCGTAGGCGACGTCGATCAGGTCCGACTCGCTCTCCTGTGCGGAGTCCTGCCAGCTCTTGAAGCTGTTCACCTTCATCCCGATGGCCTCGCCGCTGCTGAGGACCAGGCGGAACTCCCTGCTCCGCAGGTTCTCCACGTCGGGACTGCGGACCGCGTCCACGGCGGTGGTGCGCGTGCCCTTCTCCGTCACCTTCGCGGACACGACCGCTTCGTACTTGAACACGAAGCGCTCCTCGTTCCGCGCCTCGCCCGTGAACGCGTCAAGGCGAACCCTGACCAGGCGCACACCCTTCCAGGTGAGCAGGAGCATGTGGACCACGTAGGCCTCGTACCGAGGTGGACCGTCCTGGAGGCGGCTGCGCCGGGCGAACGGCGCGCACTCGGTCAGCACGACGTATTCGAGGACGTGGTCCCGCTTGACCTGGATGCGTTTGATGACGTCCGACACCAGGTAGAACTTGTCCAGCGCGTGCCACCGCGCGATCTGCGCGTCCGTGGGCCGGTCCGCCAGTTCCTCGACGCGCGCGTGGTAGGCCTCCAACTCCTCCCGGTACAAGGCGTCCGCCGCGTCCGCCGCGGCGCGGTTCGCCTGCCTCGTGGCTTCGACGCTCACACCGTGCTTCACGGCGAACCAGCCTCCGGAAGCCAGGAAGAACACCGCCCACAGGTCTTGCGCCCACAACGCGTCGGCCAACCCCGCCAGCACCGCGACGAGGCCCAAGCCGCAGCGCAGGACCGTGCCGGAGCCACTGTCGCCAGCCTCGTCCCGGACCCGCCCGGCACGCGCCCGAACCGCGTGCCACTCGACGAGCCACCTGAGGTTGGCGGGTTCCACCTCGTGAGGCCGGTAGGACTTGACCAAGCGGTTCTTCAGGTAGGTGCGGTACTCCCGGTACGGCAATTCGTCCTTTTCGGACGGTGTGACGACTCCGGGACCCGTCTTCTTGAAGAGGCGATCGACCATGGATCCGATGTTCTTGCCGAACCCCGGCCGCACCGGGACGCCGTCTGACCACTCCGCGTCGTCGTCACCTCCGGACGAGGCGACATCCCGGCCGCTCGTGCCCGGTGAACGCCTGGCCAGTTCCAGCACGACACCGTGCCTGAACAAGCCGTGGCACCCCAGCACCAGCAGCAACGACTCCGGCACGACACCAAGCCTGAACTGTCCCGAGACGAGGAAGAACACCCCGATGAGAATTCCGAGGGAGCCGAGGAACACCCGTGGCCCGTCGCCGGGCGCCGACGTCATCGGGTACAGAGGGTACGGCCTCGGTTCGGCGGGCTCGGCCTCGAAGAACTTCTCGGACTGGCTCGCGCGCTCGGGAACGATCCGCTCCCGCATCATGCGCAGCTTGAGATCCGACTCCCACCACTCCTGGTCGAGCCCCTTGAGGATCACGTCCATGTGCCGGGCGATCTCCTCCTGCCGGACCAGCGGCAGTGCGCCCAGGATGGCGGTCACGTCGGTCCGGTCTCCCCCGACGTGCTCCCCGACCTCCCGGCGCACCCGGCGGAGCAGGTCCCAGACGACGCTGAAGGCGTCCAACCAGCCGTCGGCGGGGGATGACGAACAGTACCTGTGCATCTCCCTGACCTTGTCGAGCAGTTCGCCGGACAACTCGATCAGCGACCGCTCGCTCAGCATCGACAGCGTGTAGTAGTAGGCCCTCTCGGTGGAGATCCACCCGCTCCTGACCAGGGACGCGAACATCTCCTCCGCCCGGCGCGGCGCACCTCCGTCGAGGAGGTTGC
>DATMCA010001745.1:0-2466 GCA_035559015.1 Umezawaea sp.
TCGACGCGCACCCGGCTGTCGGCGTGCCGCAGGAAGCGGCCGGGCAGCGTGACCGACTCGAACGAGTAGCAGCGCGCGTCCGCCAGGCCCGCCACCGTCCGGAAGGACGCGTCCTGGCGGTCGCCGTCGGCACTCGTGGCGCTGATGACGTCCGTGCGCCCCACCGAGTTGGCGTGCCGCAGGTACCGGTCGGTGAAGCCCGGCGTGGTCACCCGGAACGACCGGACGTGCCCAAGGGTGAAGTCCACCGGGGAGTTGAGGTTGCGCGAGGCGTTGATCAGGTCGCCGTGCGCGGCCCGCAACTGGTTGGTGTCGACCTTCTGCACCTGGCGGTCGTAGGTGAACAGGCCGTTGTACTCGCCCTCCACGTCGGTGATCTCCGTGTAGACGTAGGCGGAGACGCCCTTGGTGGTCATGAGCTGCTTCACGTCGCGGACCATGCCGGTGTAGCGGTCGTTGAGCTGCGCCGCGCTCGACACCTGCTCGTAGGCGAAGTACTGGCCGTTGGGGCTGTACTCGTGACCGGGGTTGCGCAGCCCGATCCCGCCGAACTCGCCGAGCACGGACACGCGGGTCGACGACGGCCGTGGCGCGTCGGGTCCGGTGTAGACGTGCCAGTCGATGATGTCCCCGGTGCCGGGATCACCCTTGGAGGCGCAGCAGTTGTAGCCGCTGTGGGCGTTCACCAGCCGCGTCGGGTCGTAGTTCTTCAGGTCCGTGGTGACCCGCCGGGTGTCGGCGAGGTTCCACTCGCCCCAGCCCTCGTTGAACGGCACGTAGGTGATGACGGCGGGCGAGAACCGGTGCTCGTCGACGATCTCGCGGGCCTCGGTCTCGAACTGCGCGACCTGGGCCGCGGTCCGGTTGGCGTCGAACGCCGGGGTGGACGGGATGTCCTGCCACACCAGCAGCCCGAGGCGGTCGGCGTGGTAGTACCAGCGGGCCGGTTCGACCTTGATGTGCTTGCGCACCATGTTGAAGCCGAGGTCCTTGTGCTTCTGGATGTCCGAGGCCAGCGCCGCGTCGGTCGGCGCGGTGTAGAGGCCGTCCGGCCAGAAACCCTGGTCCAGCGTGCCGATCTGGAACACGAACTCGCCGTTGAGCGTCGGCCGGAGCACGCCGTCGACCAGCTTCGTGCCGACCTCGCGCATGCCGATGTAGTTCACCACCTGGTCGACGGTCGCCCCGGAGGCGTCGCGCAGCGAGACGCGCAGGTTGTAGAGGTACGGGTCGTCGGGCGACCAGCGGCGGGCGTTCGGCACCGGCACGGAGAACTCGGTGAACCCGCCGGTCGCGCTGCCCACCACGGACGACCCGGCCATCGCCTCGGCCAGCACGGTGTGCCCGGTGGTGTTGCCGCGGGTGAAGACGCGGACCCTCGCGGTGTTGGTGGAGATGTTCGGGTAGACGTCGACGGAGAACACCGACGTCGCCGCCGTGGGTTCCAGCCACACCGTCTGCCAGATCCCCGAGGACGGCGTGTAGAAGATGCCGCTGGGGTTGTTGACCTGCTTGCCGATCGGCTGCTTCTCGCCGCGCCCGTCGGTCGGGTCGTAGACCCGCACGACGATCTCGTTCGTGCCACCGTTCAGCTGCGGCGTGACGTCGACCTCGAACCGGTCGTACCCGCCCTTGTGCGTCGTGACCTGCGTCCCGTTGACCCACACGGTCGCCTCGTAGTCGACCGCGCCGAAGTGCAGCTGCACGCGCCTGCCGTTCCACGCGGGCGGCACGGTGAACGTGCGCCGGTAGAACATCAGGTCGCGGTTGTCGTTGCGCATGATCCCGGACAGCGCGGACTCGATCGGGTACGGCACCAGCACCCGCTCGGGCAGCGTCTGCCCCAGCGGCGGCGCCGCGTTCCGGTTGACACCGCCCGCCCCGTCGGTCGCGGGGTTGAGGAACTGCCACTCGCCGTTGAGCGACTGCCAGTCCGGACGGGTCATCTGGGGGCGCGGGTAGTCCGGCAGCGGGTTGGTCGTGGACACCTGGTTGGTCCACGGCGTGGTCAGCGGCGGTGTCTTCGGCACGACGGCGGAAGCGCTGGTGGCGGTGGTGGTGACCAGGCCGGCGGCCAGGGTCAGCACGGCCACCGCACAGGCGGCGAGGCGGCGCATCGAACTCCTTCGGTGCAGGGAGGCGCGCGAAAGCAGCACACCACCCCGGCTCGACGGCTTAGGTGACGTGCGGAGTCCGTGCGGTGGAGAACGTCGGTCGAACACAGGGGAACGCGGGCCTTCACCTCGCCCCGGAGCGCCTCCGAGGCCAGTGTGGCGAACGTAACATGAGACATTGCCAAACGGAACAAATCAGAAACAACCATCAATCAACAGATGGTCTGGAGCTGTCGGGGGTACGACCCCGGTGCTGAACTCCGAACCGCTCCGGAAACACCGACAGGGGGTTGTCGTCGGTGCCGGAGATCGTGGCACGTGTCGGGACGCGCCCGGCACGACACGAGAGGGA
>DATMCA010001746.1:0-2597 GCA_035559015.1 Umezawaea sp.
GGCGCCGCTGAACACGAGCGCGCGGCCGTCGTCCGACCCGATCGCGGCCAACGCCCGCACCGGACCGCGGTGGCCCGCGAGCGGTTCCCCGATCGGCAGACCGGTGTCGCCGTCCCAGCGGAGCACCCGTCCGTCCCGACCGCCACCGACCAGCACCGTGCGGCCGTCGGACACGGCCACCGGGACCAGCGACAGCACCGTCGCGGTGATCGGATCACCCACCGGTAAACCGGTCTCCACGTCCCAGCGCCCCATGGTCCCGTCGTCGGAAGCGCTGTACAGCACCGATCCCACCACCGCCAACGCCCGCACAGGTCCCGTGTGGACCACCACCGGCTCACCGACGGGCTGGCCCGTCTCGACGTCCCACCGCCAGAGCGCCCCGTCGGCGAATCCACCCACCAGCAACGCCGTGCCGCCGGCCCGCACGACGGTGGCCAGCGACCAGACCGAGGAAGGACGACCGGGCAGCGGATCACCCGCGGACAGGCCCGTCGTCAAGTCCCACCGGCGCACTTCGCCGTCGTCCGAACCGCCGAACACCACCTCGCCGACGACCGCCAGCGACCGCACCCACCCGGTCCGGACCTCCCCGTCCACCGGCTTCCCGCTGTCCGCGTCCCACCGCACCAACCGACCGTCGTGGAACCCGCCGACGACGAGCGACCGTCCGTCCCGGGTGGACGCGACGGCGGCCGACCACACCCACCCGCGCCCGTCGTGCGGCTCGTCCAGCGCCTCACCCGTGACCGCGTCCCACCTGCGCACCCCACCGTCGTTCGACCCGCTGACCAGCACGGCCCGCCCATCGGCCCGTCGAAGCGCGGCCAGCGCGGTGACCGGACCGCTGTGCGGGGCCCGCATCGTCAGAGCCCTCTCCGACTCGGCGGATTCGACCGCCCCCTGGTAGCCCATGGCCGTGATCGTCGGCCATGGGATGATCACCTGACCGAGGGGGCCTCAGATTCGGGTCGTCGCGCCGCGGGTGCCGGTGAACGGGAACGACATCATCGACGCCTTGGCGGTGCCGGACATCGTGTCGCCGTCGACGGTGGCGGTGCAGGCGACCTTCACCTTGAACGGCGAGGTGACCCTGGCGGTGAACGTGAGGGTGTCGCCCGCGATCAGGCAGTTCTCGATCGGAACGCCGTCGAGGGTTCCGGTGGCCGCGGTCGTGTCGATCGCCAACGAGTACCGCTTCTCCCCGCCCGGCGTGGAGAAGCGCAGCGTCCACGGCGGGGCGATCGGGTGCCGGCGGCGGTACTCGGCCGCGGCGGCCACCGAGTTCCGGTGCTCCGCCTCGTGGTCCGGGAGGTCGGCGGGGTTGAACTCCTTGGTGGCGAAGAACAGCGCGATGGCCTCGTTGGCGCCGACGGCGTGCTCGCCCGCGCGGGGCAGCATGGCCGCCTCGTAGCGGGTGATGGCGCCGTCGACGGTGTCCTCCTCGGCCACGGCGCGGGCGAGTTCGGCGCCGTCGAGCATCGCGAGGTTCACGCCGAACCCGCCCCACGGCGACATGAGGTGCGCTGCGTCGCCGAGCAGGGTCACGCCCGACCGGTGCTCCCAGACGAGCGGCGCGGGCAGCGCGTGGACGGGGCGGTTGACGAAGGCGCTCTCGCCGTCGGTGATGAAGGGCATCAGGTCCTCGGACCAGCCCGCGAACTCGGCGCGCAGGAACCGCCGCACGGCGGCCCGGTCGTCCAGGTCGAGACCGGCCTCCTCGTACCAGTCGAGGTCGGTGCGCATGGCCACGTAGCCGCGGACGTGCCCGTTGCTGTTCCGTTGGCCGATGACGGCCCGCCCTTGGCCGTCGTTGGCGAACATGTGGCCGTCGCCGACGATCCCGGCGATGCGCGGGTGCCGGTCGTCGACGTCGTCGAAGCGGACGTCCAGGAACGAGACGCCGAGGTAGCGCGGGGTGGCGTCGCTGAGCAACGGCCGCACCCTCGACCAGGCGCCGTCGGCCCCGATCAGCAGGTCGACGTCGGTGACGACGCCGTTGGCGAACTCCAGGCGGTGCACGCCGTCGCCGTGCGGGGTCGCGGTGAGTAGCCGGTGGTCCCAGCGCACGGTCCCGGCCTCCAGGTGTTCCGCGAGCAGGGCCCGCAGTTGCCCGCGGTCGATCTCGGTCGCCGCCTCGTCGTGCTCCTCGGGGACGAACGAGGACAGCACGGTGGCGTGCTGGTCGAGTCGGGTCTTGGCCTGCCCCTCCGGCCGGGCGAGGGCGCGGAACTCCTCCAGCAGGCCCGCGTCCTCCAAGGCGATCTGCCCCGAGTCCGACTTCAGGTCGAGCGTGCCCCCGGCGTCGCGGGCGTCGACCGAGGCGTCGGTGTCGTAGACGGCGACCGCGAGGCCGCGGCGTTGCAGGACTCGGGCGCACAGCAGGCCGCCGGGGCCGGCTCCGATGATCGCGATGCGTGGTGTGGTCATGGCGAGACTCCTTTTTCCAGTGACTAGAACTTTACCGTAGCAGTAAAAGTTCTAACACTGAAAAGAGTCACCGGACCGGCAGTTCGGCCCGCACCTCCAGCAGCACGGCGAACAGGTCACCGAGGTCCGGCCCGCGGCCGAGGACGTCCTCGGCGGTGAACACCAGC
>DATMCA010001747.1:0-15163 GCA_035559015.1 Umezawaea sp.
TGCCGTGCCACGAGGCTCTGGTCGTTTAGCGATTTCCGGCGAGCACGGCCCATGGCAACTCGCTCGACACCGCGTCGGCCGGCGGCGGGGTCCGGTCGACGTCGGCACGAAGGCGGGACGGGTGGAATGCGCCGGAGGCACCAGGCGTTCCCGGAGGTGGACTTCGCCAACTCGGCCGCGGCGATCAGCGCCGCGGGCCCGGTGGTGGCCGCAGCCGCGGCCGGTGGAGCCCGGACGGGCGGCCGTCCCGCCTTCTCCCGATCAGCCCCGAGGGGATTCGGTTTGCACTCGATCAGCCACATTGGAGCGTCCGCGGTCCCACCACGGGGTTTTTCACCGCACCCGTCCTCGGCGTGATGGGGTCCCGGCGAGCCTGGCGGAAGTCGCCCAGGACCGAGGCTCCCACCAGCGGAAACGTCGGAAGATCTGCGGCAATGTCCCCGATCCCGGAGTTCCCGGCGCACGGTTTCGACACCCCTGTGCGCAAGAACACGACCCCAGACCACCCCTACCCGCGACGCGCACTTCCGATGATCAGCTAGAGTGGTCCTTGCACCGCACAAATGCCTGCACAACTTCCTGTGCTCGCGAGGCCACCTCGGGTCGGTCATCGGTGCTCCTAACAACCATCGGCGCGACAACACGCGTCGGGCTCGTCCTTGCGATCGGCGCCGCGACCCGCTGCACAACTGCGGAGCATCCCCGAGACGTGCCATGTCCCGGAGGTTTGTTTTGCCACCCACGTCCCAGGGCCGTTCCGAGCGTCCGTCGTTCCGCAGCAGCAAGCCGCGGCCGCGTCGCTCTGGCCAGGGCAATGGCCGCTCCCAGTTCGCTGAGAACGGTCCTTCCACTGTCGCCGAACACATCGAGAGCACCGTGCCGGAAGGCCCGCTGCCCACGTTCGCCGAACTTGGCCTCTCCGATGAACTGCTCCGCGCGCTGACCGCCGCGGGCATCGAGTCACCCTTCCCGATCCAGGCCGCCACGCTCCCCGACGCCCTCGCGGGCCGGGACGTGCTCGGCCGCGGCCAGACGGGCTCCGGCAAGACGCTGGCGTTCGGTCTGGCGCTGCTGTCCCGCCTGTCGGGCCAGCGGGCCAAGCCGCTCATGCCGCGCGCACTGATCCTGGTGCCCACCCGTGAGCTCGCGATGCAGGTCGAGGAAGCCCTCTCCCCGTACGCCCGGTCGCTCGGCCTGTCGGCCCGCGTGGTCGTCGGCGGCACGTCGTTCCCGCGTCAGATCGACGCGCTGCGCCGTGGTGTCGACCTCCTGATCGCGACGCCGGGCCGCCTGTCGGACCACGTCCGCCAGGGCACCTGCGACCTGTCCGACGTGCGCTTCACCGCGTTGGACGAGGCCGACCAGATGGCCGACATGGGCTTCATGCCCCAGGTCCGCGCCATTCTCGACCTGACCCCGCAGGACGGCCAGCGCATGCTGTTCTCCGCGACGCTCGACGGCGACGTGGACAAGCTGGTCCGCCAGTACCTGCACAACCCGGTGACCCACTCGGTCGCGCCGCCCACCGGCAGCGTCACCACCATGGAGCACCACCTGCTGCTCGTGTCGGCCGATGACAAGCAGAACGTCATCACCGAGGTGGCGGCCCGCGAGGGGCGCACGATCATGTTCGTGCGCACCAAGCACCACGTGGACCGCCTCGCCAAGAAGCTCCGCTCGGTCGGCGTGCACGCGGGTGCGTTGCACGGTGGCAAGGCGCAGAGCGCCCGCACTCGGGTGCTGGGTGAGTTCCGCGACGGGACCACGCCCGTGCTGATCGCCACCGACGTCGCCGCTCGCGGCATCCACGTCGATGACGTGAGCCTCGTGGTCCACGTGGACCCGCCCGCCGACTCGAAGGACTACCTGCACCGCGCCGGTCGTACGGCTCGCGCCGGGCAGTCCGGGGTCGTCGTGACGATGGTGACGCACGACCAGCGTCGCGCGGTGCAGGGCCTGACGGCTCGCGCCGGCATTCGTCCGGAGAGCACGAAGGTGTCCCCCGGCAACGAGGACCTGATCCGCATCACCGGGGCTCGTGTGCCCAGTGGTGAGCCGGTCATCGAGCCGGTGATCCCCGAGCGCGGGGGTCGTCGTGGCGGGCCGCGTCGTGGTGGGCCGTTCGGGTCCGGTGGCGGTCGGACGTCGGAGTTCCGCGGTGGGCGTGGTCGTAGCGACCGCGGTGCCAGCGGGCGCAGCGAGGGCGGGTACCGCGGTGGCGCCACTGCTGGCGCTGGAGCCGGTGCTGGTGGCGGGCGGCCTCGGCCGGCTCGTTCGTACTGATCTTCAGGTAGGTGGAAGGCCCCCTCCG
The DNA here is from genome assembly GCA_035559015.1 of Umezawaea sp. Lineage (GTDB taxonomy): Bacteria > Actinomycetota > Actinomycetes > Mycobacteriales > Pseudonocardiaceae > Umezawaea. The sequence goes on from DATMCA010001747.1 coordinate 2,312, forward strand.
GTTGTTGGAGGGGGCCTTTCGCGTGGGTTGCGCAGGGCGTGTTGCGTGTCGTTGGGGTCAGGTATCGCGGACGACGGTCACGGTTAGGTGGGACCACGTTCCGAGGTCTTGTGGGGCGATGGTTGGCGTGCTCGGTGTGGTTGGTTGGAAGTGGACGGTTGTGCCGGTGGTGCCGTCGGCTGGGATGGGTGTCAAGGCGGTGGTGGGGATGCCGTGTTCGTAGCGTTGGGTCCAGGCGCCGTTGGTGCGTCTGTTGGTGTGGATGAGCCAGGTGCTGTGGGCGGCGACCAGTGACATGCCCTGGCGTGGGTGGCCGTCCGGGAGTGTTTGTGCGTTGGGGTGGTCGTAGAACCTGAGGTCCTTCGAGGCCATGATCGGCTTCTTCGTGGTTCGTCCCTCGGCGTCTGCGCGGGTGTCGGTGCCCCGGCCGTTGTCGGTGATCGAGATCGAGCCGTCCGGGTGTTGGGTTACCACGCAGTGGCCGCCGCCGGTGCTCTCGGCCTCCTCGGCCGCGTAGGCGAGGACTTCGAGCACCAGGTGGGTGGTGCCGCCCGGGACGGGCCTTCGGCGGGCGTGTTCCAGGTGTTCTCGGTCCACGCCGGCTGCCCAGTCGTGCGTCGTGTTCCTCACCCGCGTCTCCTCTCAGAGGTGTGTGGCCAGGCCTGCCACGGTTCCGACGACGATGATGGCGGGCGGGCGGATGTTTTCCGACACGATGTCGTCGGCGAATTTGTCCAATGTGGACCGCACGACCCGTTGGGTTCGGGTGGTGCCTTCCTGGATGACGCTCACGGGGGTGTCGGTTGGTCTGCCGCCTGCCATCAGGACGTCGGCGAACGCTCGTGAGCGTTCCACGCCCATCAGGATCACCAAGGTGCCGCGCAGTCGCGCCAGGGCGTTCCAGTCCACAAGGGAGCGTTCGTCGTCCGGTGCTACGTGACCTGACACCACGACCACCTCGTGTGCCACGCCCCGGTGGGTCACCGGGATGTCGACCATCGCGGGTACGCCGAAGGCGCTGGAGATGCCCGGTACGACGGTGACCGGGACGCCCGCCTCGGCGCAGGCCAGCAGTTCCTCGAAGCCGCGGCCGAACACGTACGGGTCGCCGCCCTTGAGGCGCACGACGAACTTCCCGGCCTTCGCGTTCTCGACCAACGTGGTGTTGATGAAGTCCTGCGACGCCGCTCTCCCGTACGGGATCTTCGACGCGTCCACGACCTCCACGTGCGGCGGCAGGTCGTCGAGCAGCGTGCGCGGGGCGAGCCGGTCCACCACCACGACGTCCGCCTCGGCGAGCAGGCGGCGGCCGCGGACGGTGATCAGGTCCGGGTCGCCGGGGCCGCCGCCGACCAGGGCCACGCCCGCCAAGCGCTCGTGGTGGTCGTCGACCACGGTGGCATCGCGCAAGGCCGACACGAGGCTGTCCCGGACCCGCGCCGATCGCCGGTGCTCACCCCCGGCCAGGACTCCCAGCAGCAGTCCGTCGTGCCCGCCCACGGCGGGCGTCACGGCCGTTCCGAGGGTGGCGATGTCCGCGCGGACGCAGAAGACCCGGCGCTCCTCGGCGTCGGCGGCGATCTGGGCGTTGACCTCCGCGACGGACGTGCACGCCAGGACGTACCAGGCACCGTCCAGGTCGCCCGGCGCGTAACCGCGCGCGTGCCACGTCACCTCGCCGCCGTCGACCATGCCCTCGACCGCGGGGGTCACCTCGGGGGAGATCAGGTCCACGACGGCTCCCGCCGCCACCAGGCGCGGCAGCCGGCGCTGCGCGACCGTGCCGCCACCGACCACGACGACGCGGCGCCCGGCCAGGTCGAGGCCCACGAGGTAGTGCTGTTCACCGTGCATGCGTCACAGCATCCACAAGCGGAGGGCCCCGGCCAACTCGGACGTTCACATCGCGAGCAGTTCGAAGCTCGCCGCGAGCCGACCGCCGAACCTCTGCCCGGTCATCTCCGCCATCCGCCGCAGGAAACTCCCCGCGTCGGCCATGTCCCCGCTCAATGCGGCCAGGTAGGCGGCGTGTTCCCGCAGCGAGGCGACGGCCAGGTCCAGGGTGTCTGTGATGTCCACCGCATGCGTCGCCTGAGGCGACCCGGACACGGCCACGTGCTGCACCCCGCCCCACGGTTCGAGGTCGAGGTCGCGGAACACCCAGCGGTTCGCCGCGTCCCGCACGGCGTCGATCGCCGCCTGACCCACGACCCGGTGGTCCGCCATGTTGAGGAACCCACCGGCGAACGTCTCGTGGTGGTTCCCGGTGATCACCACGTCCGGCTTGTGCCGCCGGATCGCCGCCGCGATGTCCCGCCGCAGCGGCAGACCGTAGGTGATCATGCCGTCGTGGTGGTCCAGGAACTCGACGGCCTCCACCCCCACCACCGCCGCACTGGCGATCTGCTCCCGCTCCCGGAGCGGCCCGGCCTGCTCGGGGGCCATCGAGTCGATCCCGGCCTCACCACGGGTGGCGAGGAGGTACGTGATCGTCTTCCCCTGCGCCGTCCAGCGGGCGATGGCGCCCGACGCGCCGTACTCCAGGTCGTCGGGGTGCGCCACGACCGCCAACGCGGTCTCCCAGCCCTCGGGCATCGGTTCCAGGTCATCCATGCGAGTGAGTGTATTTCCCAACGGTCAAAAAATGCGCGCTGTAATTCTTTGCAGTGAACAATCGGGCCTTTGCGGCCGGTGCGCAGTACATTTGAATCATGAGGGACGACCGCGACTCGGACATAGTGCGCACCAGCGTGCACAGCCGAACCTTCGGCGAGGAATTGGCGAAGGTGCGCGCCTGGGCCAACTTCCGGGGCAAGGAGTTGGGCGAGGTGTTGCAGTGGTCGCCATCGCGGATCTCCCACGTCGAGCACGGGTCGCGCGGCACGAGCGAGGCGGACGTCGCCTACTACCTGGGGATGTGCGGCGCGGACCCGGACACCGCAGCCCGGATCATGGCCCTGCACAGACAGCTGGACAACGAGTACCTGATCCACAACCACGACCCAGGCCTGCCGGACGAGTTGAGAACACTCATCCGGCACGAGGCGACGGCAACGCGAATCACCAACTACGAATCGATGGTACTGCCTGGACTATTGCAAACACCCGGCTACGCGGAGGCTCTGATCAGGACCGCCATCGGGGTGCCGGCATCAGGAGTTGAGCCGAGGCTTGAAGCGAGGCTGAAGCGCCAGTCGATGCTTCACGGGGTGTCTGCGCCGACATGCGTCTTCTTCATCCATGAGGCGGCGCTGCGGAGCAGGATCGGCGATCGCCAGATCATGGAAGACCAGATGATGCACTTGGTCTTCATGGCCAACTGGCGCAAGATCGCGATCCGCGTGATACCCCAACGCGTGGGTGCGACCTGGTTGCGGGGCCAGTTCATGATCATGGACTACGAGAGATACCGGTCCGTGGTCTACGTCGAACAGGAGATCGCCAGCCTGTTCCTCGATGAACCCGCTCCGGTGGTCACCTACCGCCTTATGGCTGAACGTCTCGATGAGGTCGCGCTTGATGGGGAAGAATCGCGGTTGATGCTCGCGGACTTGGCGAGCAATTACTACGAACCGCGAGGTCTCGATGCCCCAACAGGAGAACGCACCCTGGCGTAAGAGCAGCTACAGCGGCGGGAATGGCAACTGCGTCGAGGTGTCCTGGCCTGCTGCTCGGGTGGCTGTGCGGGACTCGAAGAACGCCACCGGACCGGCGTTGGACTTCGCGCCGGCCCAGTGGCGTGGCTTCCTACGGGGCTGCGACGGGGGCTTCGACGATGGTGGCGCTGGTCGCTAGTGCCTGGTTGGAGCAGGAGAGGGCGCGGAGGCCGTAGCCGCTGGAGATCTTGATCCAGGAGCCTGTCACCGTTGTGCCGTCGTCGCAGGTGACCCTGATGGTGAAGGTGCCGCTGCCCTGGCACTAGCCGGTGCCGACGCTCTTCGCGACCTTGGTGCCGCAGTCGTGGAGCGTGCTCGGCGCGGCTGCTGCCACGGCGGGGACGGCGGCGAGGGCGAGTCCGGCGATGAGTGCGAGAAGTCGTTGAGGCATGCCTCGATCCGACACCGGTCTTGCCCACGACCGGGTCAACCACCCGGTCGTGGGCGTGCCCGATCAGGAGTTGATCTGGGTGGTGAGCAGGTCGTAGTAGGTGGCGACCCTGGAGTAGACGCCGGGGTAGCCGGCCAGGGCGCAGCCGCGTCCCCACGAGGTGGCGCCGATGAGCTTGCCACCTGCGACGATGGGGCCGCCCGAGTCGCCCTGGCAGGTGTCGGTGCCGCCCTGCGGGTAGCCCGCGCACACCATCGACGTGCTGCTGTAGTTCGAGTACGCCGTCTTGCAGGTGGCGTCCGAGGTGACCGGGACGGTGGCCTTCAGCAGGTAGCGGGACGCCGAGCCGCCGGAAGAGGTGGTGCCCCAGCCGAGGATGGTGGTGCTGGTGCCCTCCGCGTACAACGCCGTGTCGGACGGGGTGGCCAGGGGCAGGTAGGTGGAGCTGATGGACCTGTCCAGCGTGAGCACGGCGACGTCGGAACCGCTGCTGGCGCTGGTGTAGGACGGGTGCACCCAGATGCGGGTGACGCCGGCGACGATGCCGGAGGTGCTCTGCTTGTCCTCACGGCCCCACACGACGCGCGTGCTGGCGGCGGACCGGCCGGACACGCAGTGCGCGGCCGTGACGACCTTGTTGCCCTTCACCAGGGTCCCGCCGCAGAACTGGGAGCCGCTGGTGCTCGCGAGGTACACCGTCCACGGGTAGTCGGTGATCGTGGCGCGCGTGCCGCCCACGACGAACGGGGTCACGTCCGCCGACGACGGCACGGTGGTCAGCAAGCCCACGACGGCCGCGATCGCGGACACGACGGTGAACTTCACCAGGCGACGCAGGGTTTTCGCCATTGGAGTCCTTCCAGAGAAGGTGCAGGAACTTCAATGGCTACCGCCAGAAAGCCGACCGGGGAAACCCCCGATCGGCTTTGCTGACCGTTTTGACCGTTAACGCACCGCAGTCGAATGGTTACAGGCAGATGTCCTACAGAATTCCGCGAGCCACGAAAGCGGCCTTGACCTTGGCCGCGGCACGGTCGCCGCACAGCGCCTTGGCCGTGGCGACGGTCGTTTCGGCGGCCTGCGCGAACGTCGTGTCCGGCGTGTAGGAGAACTGCGCCTCCAGCACGACCCGCGCGGACTCGTCCCGGCCGAGGGCCTTGTAGACGTCGAACAGGGCCCGCGACCAGATCTGGCCGTCGAAGTGCACCTCACCCTCGCGGTCGGCGACCTTCAGGTCCGTGTCCACGCGGCGCAGGCAGTGCGGGGCCTCCTCGGTGTACGAGACGGCGTCCCAGTCGCCGATGCAGGCGAGCGGAGCCGTGGCGGAGTCCTTCTGCAGCGGCACGGACATGATCATCGCCCACCAGTCGCCGAAGGCCTCGCCGATCGAGCCGCCGTCGAGGCTCTGCCCGAAGTTCGGCACCTGCGCGTCCTGGATCGCGTGGCCCAGCTCGTGCCAGATGATCTCCGCGTCCTCGGCGTCGTCGACCCCGCCGGTGCCGAACGTGATCTGGTCGGTCGACGGGTCGTAGTACGACTGGTCTTCCTCGAACCCGATCGTGGTGACTTCCTGGGCCTCGTTGTTGACGTCCCGGAACCCGAGCCGCTGGATGTACCGCTGGGCGTCGGTGACGCCGTGGTAGGCCATCACCTGCTCGAAGCGGTCGTCCGAGCGCGTGTACTCGAACCTGCGGTTCTTCGCGAACGCCAGCTCGTTCGTCGGGCCGACGACCTTCGCGTACTTGCCCGTCAGGTAACCCGAGGTGTCCAGATCGGACAGCCGCACCGACCTGTACGCCTTCTTCGGCACCGCCGCGTCGGCGTCGTCCTGGTCGGTCAGGGTCTCGTCCTGGAGCGAGGCCACGGGGTTCGGCGCGAAGACCTTGCCGGTGCCCTCGGCGCGCTTCACGATGTCCTCGGTCTTGATGACCTCGCCGGAGCCGGCGTCGACGATCGTCCGGACGGAACCGCGATCGGTGCGCGAGACAACGGCGTAGACCAGCTTCGACTGCGCGCCGGGCAGGACGGACAGCTCCGTCGCGGCCCGGTCGCCCGCCACCTGCTGGTCGACGGTCGCGTCGGCCCGCTCGGTGGCCACGGATGGCGTGGTCGACGCCAGGCCCTCGACCTTGATCCGTCCGTCCTGGACGGTCTCCTTGCGGGTGCGCTTGTCGACGTGCTTCGCGTAGTAGCCGCCGAGGACCGGCTTGCCCTCGAACGTCTGCGCGTACCAGTAGTGCTTGGCCAGCAGCGAGTCGCGGGTGGCCACCAACTGGAGGTCGGCGGGGGTTTCCGGGGCGGCCTGGGCGACACCGCCGAACATGGACACCGCACCAGCACAACAAGCCACGGCGACTAGGCGACGCAGACGCATAGATGCTCTCCAGAACGCAGGGACCCGGAACGGAACGGGCCGTGTGCGGAGCGACGCTAGTCGGCGCGGGGGCCCGGAAAACCGGCCGAAGGTAGGAAAACCGGAGCGGATCCACCACCTGGGACGCCAGGTGCTGGTGGTTTGGCCGTGGAAGTCCGCTTCGACATCACTCGAAAGTGTGACGGAGATGTGCTGCCGGGGCGCGGAGGCCCGTGCCGTCGGGCTGGACGGCACGAACGGCTCACAGCGCGGCGACACCCGGTACGCGCACGGTTTCCACGTCCTTGCCGGCAGGGGGAACGTCCGGGCCCGCGCCGGAGGCGATCCACGCCACGGCGAGGCCCGAGGAGGCCAACTCCACCGCGCCGTGGGTGTGGATCCCGGTGCCGGGGCGGAGGAGGTGCTTCACCTGGTCCACGGATTCGGGGCTGCCGACGACGAAGGCCGCTCGGCGCAGCTCCGCGTCGGCCTGCGGGGTTCGCTGGTCGGCCGCCCCCGGTCCCAACCCGATCAGGGCCAGGCGACCACGGGGCAGCACCCTCGCGGCGGCCACGGTCACGTTGTCGCCCTTGACCTTCTGCGCCGCCAGCTCCACCGGGCCGCCGCAGGCGAAGTCCGCCGCTCCGCGCAGGGCGGCGGCTTCGGCGACGCTGGGCGTGCCGACCAGGGAACCGACCGACGCGCTGGGGTTGGGCACGGGGACCTCGGCCAGGGTCTCGGCCGAGAACGTCAGCAGCGGCGCGGAGGTGTCGCCGTGCCAGAAGCCCCAGTCCTCCACGGCTTCCAGGATTCCCTGTTCGCCCGCTTTCCGATCCGCGGTGGCGAACGCCCGCACCGCCCGGAGGTCCAGGCCCGCGGCTTCCAGCTCCGCCAACGCCGTAGCCACCGCGGACGTCGACACGCCGCTGCCGGAGCCGACGCCGACCACGAGCGTTCGGGGTACCAGGCGCACCTCGTGGTCCGCCCTGGTCGCCGGGGGCAGCCGGTCGTCGATCACGATCTTCCAGTCCACCTCGCCGTGCGACAGCACCGTGTCCGGCAGAGCGGGCAGCGGGAAGCCCAAGGGGTTCACCAGCAGCACGTGCTCCCCCGCCGCCAGGGCGGCCGAGCAGCCCGCGAGGTCGCCGTCGGCCGTGGCGTCCAGGAGTTCGATCAGCTCGTCCAGGGGGCCGTCCTCGGCCTCCGAGGAGAGCACCGCCGTGCGGCCGAGCACGTCGGCGATCCGCTCGGCCAACGCGTCCGCGCCCAGCGAGACCACGAACTCGCCGTCCACGCAGACCACGCCGGGGTCGGATCGCTTGTCCCGCAACAGGGGCGCGACCAGGCGGACGGCCGACGACGGGCCGAGGAAGAACACGGCGGAGGTCAGGTGGGGCCACAGGCGGTGCAGGGCGGGGCGCACCGGGCCGTCGGGGACGACGGTGTCCGGGCCCAGGAACGGGCCCAGCTCGACCAGGTCCCTGCGGCCCGCCTCGGTGGCCGCGAACAGACCGATCACGGCTTGGCCCCCCACAGCACCATCACCGGGTTGGTCGCGGTCGTGACGCTGCCGACCAGCCTGGCCGACGACAGCAGGCTGCCCTCCACCGCGTAACCGGCGTCGCGGAGCACGTCCCGAGACGGCACGGCCCGGTCCAGTTCCGGCATCGCCACGACGATCCGCTTGGCGCCGACCCTCGCGCACGCGGCCACGGCGGCGGGTCCGCCGCCACCGACGAAGATCGCGTCCGGCCGGGGCAGGTCCACGATCGACTCGGCCAGCTCCGCCTCGACGACGCGGACGTCGACGTGGTGGGCGGCGGCGTTCGCGATGATCCGCACGACCTGCACGGGGTTTCGTTCAACGGCCAGCACGGCGGCACCCAGGCGGGCGCACTCGACGCCGACCGCGCCGGGGCCCGCGCCGACGTCCCACACCAGCACGCCGGGACGGGGTGCCAGGCGCGCCAACGCGAGCGCGCGGACCTCGGAGTTGGCGACCAGGCCGTCGCGGTTGGCGAACCGGTCGTCCGGCAGGGCCCAGCCCTCGGGTTCGACGGCGAACTCCGTGTCCGCCAGGCAGAGCAGCTCCGGTGAGCGCCACGGGCGGACGACCGCGTCGGCCGGGTCCACAGTGGACCGCCGTTCGGTCGGCCCGGCCAGGTTCTCCGCCACGACGAGGGTTCGACGCCAGCCCGCGAGACCGTGGGCCACCTCAGCCACGGAAGCGTTGCGCACCAACACCGTCGAACGCGCGCGGCACAGGTTGATCGCGTGCTCGATCGGGAAACCCTCGTCGAGGACGGTGGTCTTGTCCCACGACCGGCCCGATTCGGCCACGAACCGCTGGAGCGCTTGGAGATCGGCCATGGGTCAGTTCGCGCGCCTGGTCCGCTTGCCCCGCGCCGTCGGCTTGCGCGGCGTGGTGCTGGCCCGGACCGAGGTGATCGGGGTGGCGGCCGCGACGGCGCGCGGCTTCGGCTTCGGGTCCGGTGCGGGCTCGGAGTCGTCCAAGTCATCCGAGTCGTCGGGCTCGGCGGGCACGACGGCCGACACCGTGGCGGACACGACGGCCGGCTCGGGGCGCGAGCGGCGGGCGCTCTCCTGCCAGTCGTGCACGGCCGACCACGCGGCGGCCGACGTCTCCGACTCCGGCGCGGGCTCGGAAACGGCCCCGGGCACGTCCGCGGTCTCGGCCCGCGCGGTGATCCGGCCGTTGCGCCCGGCCCGCATCGACCACTTCGACGGCCGGGCCCGGCGCACGGGTTCGTCGGTCGACTCGACGAGCACGTCGGCCTTGCGGAACCCCCGGCCGGTCGGCTTGAGCACGGACCCGACGAGGAACAGCGTGGTGCGGTAGAGCTTGTGCTCCTTCACGGCCGCTTCGAGGCCGGCCAGCGTGGTGTGCACGACCGTCTCGTCCGGCCAGGAAACCTTGTACGCCACCACGATCGGCGTCTCCTCGGCGTACCCGCCCGCGCGCAGCTTCTCGACCAGCTGGCCGGTGCGCGCGGCGGACAGGGACACCGCCATCGTGGTGCCGTGGCCCGCGAACTCCTGGAGGTGCTCACTGCCCTCGGGGCCGGTGAGGATGAGCGACTGCGCCACGTCCGACGTCGTCAGCTCGCGGCCGATCACCGCCGCGGCGGCGGAGAACTGGGACACGCCGGGCACGACCTCCAGCTCCAGCCCGAGCCTGCCGCACGTGTCGTGGTGGTCCTGGACCTCGCCCCACAGCGACGGGTCGCCCGCGTGCAGCCGCACGACCTTCAGCCTGCCGGCGGCGGCCCTGCGGTAGACGTCGACGACCTCGTCGGCCGAGACGCGGGTGAAGTCGACCAGTTCCGCGTCGGGGCGGGCGTGCTCGCGGACGCACTCGGCGTCCACCACGCTCGGCGCCCAGACGACGACGTCCGCCTCCGCGATCCGCTTGGCGCCCCTCAGGGTGATGAGATCGGCTGCGCCGGGTCCGGCGCCCACGAACGAGATCCGACCTGGCATCACGGGTGACTCCTGTAGGGACAGAGTGTGTTCAGGGAGAAGACCCGACCGTACCGTCCGGGCTCGCTCCACTATCGAGTGGCCTCATACGGCATTTCGGCCGTCGTGCACGCCCGGACGAAGCGAACCACCGAATCGGGTGACGCGGCCGGGTGCGTGTGCAGGTATGACGCGTGCACGCCACCCACCACGAACCCCTCGGCGACCGGGCGGCGGTCGTGCCCCCGCCACTGCCACGCGGGTTGCGCCCCACTCGAAGGGGTGAGCACCGTGCGGTGGAACTCGTGCCCGGTGATCCGCTGTCCGGCCTGCGCCAGCACGGAGTCCGCCGGTGCGACGGCGTCGCGGTACCCGAGCGTCAGGCGCGGCGACATCGACCCGTCCGCGTCGAGCACGCCGCACATCGGCACGCCGTCGAGCGTGCGGGCGAGGTACAGCAGCCCGCCGCACTCGGCGTGCACCGGTGCGCCGGACCGGGCGAGCGCGGCGATCGCGGCCCGCAGCGGGACGTTCTGCGACAGCAGGTCGGCGTGCTGCTCGGGGAAGCCGCCCGGCAGCACCAGCCCGGCCGTGCCCTCGGGCAGCTCCTCGTCGCGCAGCGGGTCGACCGTCACCACGTCCGCCCCGGCGGCGCGCAGCAGTTCGACGTGCTCGGCGTAGCCGAACGTGAACGCGGCCCCACCGGCGACGGCGACGACCGGCGCACCCGTCACCTCCTCGACCTCGGCCGAGGCGCTCCACGCGGGCACGGCCATCGCCGGGGCGATGGCGGCGAGCCTGCGGACGGCCTCCAGGTCGACGTGCTTGGCGACGGCGGCCGCGATGGCGTCCACGGCGGCCAGCGCCTCCGGCCCGTGCTCGACGGCCGTGACCAGCCCGAGGTGCCTCGACGGCAGCGAGAACGCCGGGTCGCGCGGCAGCACGCCCATGACCTCCAGGCCGACCTCGGCGCACGCGCTGCGCAGCACCTGCTCGTGCCGATCGGAGCCGACCTGGTTGAGGATCACGCCGCCGATCCGCACGGTCGGGTCGTAGCCGCGGAACCCGTGCAGCAGCGCGGCGAGGCTGCGCGACTGGCCGCGCGAGTCGACCACGAACAGCACGGGCGCGGCCAGCAGCTTCGCGACGTGCGCGGTCGACCCGACGCCCTCGGTGTCGACGCGCCCGTCGAACAGGCCCATCACGCCCTCGATCACGGCGATGTCCGTGCCGCGCGAGCCGTGCACGAACAGGCTCGCGACCTTCTGCTCGCCCACCATCACGGTGTCGAGGTTGCGGCCGGGCAGACCGGTGGCGATGCCGTGGTAGCCGGCGTCGATGTAGTCGGGGCCGACCTTGAACGGCGCGACCCTGCTGCCGGAGCGGCGCAGGGCGGCCATCAACCCGGTCGCCACGGTGGTCTTGCCGCTGCCCGAGGCGGGGGCGGCGACCACCAGCCGATTCACCACTCGATCCCCTTCTGGCCCTTCTGCCCGTCGTCCATGGGGTGCTTGACCTTGGACATCTCCACCACCAGGTCGGCGGCGTCCAGCAGGGCGGGTGGGGCGTACCTGCCGGTGATCACGACGTGCTGGTGGCCGGGTCGGTCCTTGAGCGTGGCCACCACCTCGTCGACGTCCACCCAACCCCAGTGCATCGGGTAGGTGAACTCATCCAGAACGTACAGGCCGTGAACGCCGTCGGCGATCCGCCGGGAGATCTCCCGCCAGCCCTCCAGCGCGGCCGTGGCGTGGTCCTGCTCCGTGCCCTGCTTGCGGGTCCAGGACCAGCCCTCGCCCATCTTGTGCCACTCGACCGGCCCGCCGGCGCCGGTCTCGTCGTGCACGCGGCCGAGCGCCTTGAACGCCTCCTCCTCGCCGACCTTCCACTTCGCCGACTTCACGAACTGGAACACGCCGATCGACCAGCCCTGGTTCCAGCCGCGCAGCGCGAGGCCGAACGCCGAGGTCGACTTCCCCTTCATCTCGCCGGTGTGGACCATCAGCAGCGGCCGGTTGCGCCGCTGCCGGGTGGTCAGGCCGTCCTTCGGGACCGTGGTGGGTTGTCCTTGGGGCACCGGGATCTCCTAGGCGGCGCGGGCCGCGCGGACGACACCGGCGACCTGGTCGGCGGACAGTTCTTCCAAGCGCAGGCAGGCGCCGTCGAGCGCGACGGCGACCTTGGCGGCCAGGCCGAGCCGGATCGGGCCGTGCTCGCAGTCGACCACGACGGACGCGGTGCCGTCGGCGGCCAGCAGGCCCGCCGCGCGGAGCGCGTCCCGCATCGGGTCGCCGCCCGCGCCGGTCGAGGTCACCCGGCCGTCGGTGAGCAGGACCAGCAGCGGGCGACGGCGGGGGTCGCGCAGCCGTTCGACCTCCAGCAGCCTGCGGGCCTTGAGCAGGCCGTCGGCCAGCGGCGTCCGGCCGCCCGTGCGCATCCGGCGCAGGCGGGCCGCCGCGGCGTCGACGGACGTCGTCGGCGGCAGGGCCACCTCGGCGGTCGAGCCGCGGAACGTGACCACGCCGACCTTGTCCCGCCGCTGGTAGGCGTCGCGCAGCAGGGAGATCACCGCGCCGCTGACGGCGGACATCCGCTGGCGGGCGGCCATCGAGCCGGAGGCGTCCACGACGAAGAGGACCAGGTTGCCCTCCTTGCCCTCGCGGACCGAGAGCCGCACGTCACCGGCGCGCAGCAGGAGCCCCGGACCGCTGCGGCCGCGGGAGTTCTGGTGCGGCGCGGCGGCGGCGAGCGTGCCGACCAGGTGCAGCCCCGAACCGTCCGAGGTGGACGACCGGACGACCTGGCCGGTGCGGGCACGGGCGCGCGACCGCCTGCCGGGAGCGCCTTCGCCGACGCCGGGCACCTGGAGGAGCCGGGCGCGGAACGCGGGCGCGGGGGTGGCCGGGGCCCGGTCCGTCGCACCGGACCCGCCCTGCCGCGGCTGCTGCTCGGAGCTCTCGGGGGCCTCGGAG
>DATMCA010001748.1:0-4788 GCA_035559015.1 Umezawaea sp.
CGGCGGCGGCACGGCCAGCAGGGGGTCGGAGTTCGCGCGGGCACCGACGTGCCAGTCGTCGAACTCCTCGTCGCGCATCGGCGACGACACCGGTGACGGCGGGGCCTGGGGCTGCGGTCGCGCGGGTCCGGCGGAGGCGCTGAGCCTGTTCGCCTCCAACTCGGCGAGCCGCTGCTTGGCCGGCCGCACCTGCACCAGCCAGGTCACCAGCACACCGGCCACGAAGGACAGCAGGCTCCACAGCCAGACCTGCCCGAAGAGCGACACCACTGGAAGTTCCTCCAACTGGCAAGTCCTGTTACGCCCCGACGCGCTCCGCACGCCGGGCTGTTCACCCGGTAGTGGAAGCGGTGCCAAACTACCCTGACGTCGTGGTCAGGCGCGGCCGGCCGTCCACTGGCGAACGGATCTGTCGATAGTAGGCCACTCGACGCAACTGACCAGGTCAAAGCGATCCAAGTCGCGGCGTAGAGTGCGGTGAGTGCCTTCTTTGACCAACCCCGCCACCACTTCGGTGGAAGTTCACCGCCCCGATCGGGGTATCGCCTACGGGGTGGGCGCGTACGGACTCTGGGGCGTCGTCCCCGCGTACTGGCCCCTCCTGCTCCCCGCCGGCTCGGTCGAGACGCTGGCCCACCGGGTCGCGTGGTCACTCGTGGTGATGGCCGGGATCACCCTGGCGCTCGGCCAGTGGGGCGCGCTGCGCCGCCTGTCGGCCAAGGGCTGGATGATGGTCTCGGTCGCCTCCGTGCTGATCGCGATCAACTGGGGCGTCTACATCTACGCCGTCAACAGCTCCCACGTCGTGGAGGCTTCGCTCGGCTACTTCATCAACCCGCTGGTCAGCGTCGTGCTGGGCGTCCTGGTGCTGCGGGAACGGCTGCGGCTCCCGCAGGTCGCGGCCCTGGGCATCGCCGTGGTGGCGGTGGTCGTGCTGGCCGTCGACTACGGCTCGGTGCCGCTGCTCTCGCTGACGCTGGCCTGCTCGTTCGGCGTCTACGGGCTGATCAAGAAGACCGTCCCGCTGGACTCCACCACGAGCCTGACCGGCGAGAGCATCGTGCTGGCCCCGTTCGCCGTCGCCTACCTGGTCTGGCTGGGCGTGACGGGCGTGGGCACGTTCACGTCCCACGGGATCGGGCACGCGCTGCTGCTGGCGTCCGCGGGTGTGGTCACAGCCGTGCCGCTGATGATGTTCGGCGCGGCGGCGCGGCAGGTGCCGCTGAGCACCCTGGGGATGCTCCAGTACCTGACGCCGGTCATGCAGTTCTGCTGGGGCGTGTTCGTGATGCACGAGACCATGACGCCGGTCCGCTGGCTGGGCTTCGGCCTGGTGTGGGTCGCGCTGCTGGTGTTCACGCTCGACGCGGCCCGCACGGGCCACCGGGCGCGCCGCGCGGCGGCGGTCGACCCGGCTCCCGAGTGCCGCTAGGACCCGCTGGTCCCAGCGGCGGCCTCGGGGTCAGTGCGAACGGGCGACGACGTACTCGCTGAGCGACTCCAGCGCGTCACGGGCCGGGCAGGCGGGGAGCTTGCCCAGCGCGGCGCGGGCCTCGTCGACGCACTCGTCCAACGTCGTGCGGGCCTTCGCCAGACCGGACGACACCCGCAGCAGGGCGAGCGCCTCCTCGACCTCGGCGTCGTCGGTGATCGGAGCGGACAGCAACTGCCCGAGCCTGGTGCTCTCGGCACCCGGTTCGGCCAGCGCGTACAGCATCGGGAGCGTCTTCACGCCCTCGCGCAGGTCCGTGCCGGGCGTCTTGCCCGACTCCTCCGTCGGCGACGCGATGTCGATGACGTCGTCGGAGATCTGGAACGCCGCCCCGATCACGTCGCCGTAGGCGCGCAACGCGTCGGTCTGCTCGTCCGTCATGTCGGAGAACATCGCGCCGAAGCGCGCCGCGGTCGCGATGAGCGACCCCGTCTTCTCCTTGATGGTCTTGAGGTAGTGCTCGACGGGGTCCTCGCCCTCACGGGGACCCATCGTCTCGCGCATCTGCCCGGTGACCAGCTCGCTGAACGTCTCCGCGATGATCCGCGCGGCCGCCGTTCCCAGGTCGGCCGTGAGGGCCGACGCGTGCGCGAACAGGTAGTCGCCGGTCAGGATGGCGATGCTGTTGTCCCACTTGGCGTTGGCGCTGACCGCGCCCCGCCGCATGGTCGCCTCGTCCATCACGTCGTCGTGGTAGAGCGTCGCGAGGTGCGTCAACTCGACGACCGCGGCCGCCTTGATGACGTTCTCCCGGTCCCACGCCCCGGTGAACTGGGAGGCGAGCAGGGTGAACAGCGGGCGAATCCGCTTGCCGCCCGCGTCCACGAGGTGCAGGGACGTCTCCATCACCGGGTGGAACTCGCTCTGCACGACTTTCCGCAGAAGCTCCTCCACGTCGGCGAGGCCGTCCTGCACCACCTCCGCCAGCACAGGGTCGACGAACTGGAACCCTGTCCCCACCTGCTCGCTACTGGTCACCCTTGAAGCCTACGTACCACTAGAAGACAAAGCCGCCTGCCCCCGCCCAATCGAGGGCGAAGGAGGGCCAGACGCCCAGGACGAGCGTGATCGCCGCACCCAGGGTGATCGCCACGGTGGTGAACGCGCCGGGCACGGTCACCGTGGGGCCGTCAGCCGCGGGTTCGCTGAAGTACATGAGGACGATGACCCTCAGGTAGAAGAACGCCGCCACCGCGCTGGCCACCAGGGCCACCACCACGAGCGGCGCGAGGCCGTCCTGGATGGCCGCCGCGAACACCACGAACTTGCCCACGAAACCACTCGTCAGGGGGATGCCCGCCAGGGCGAGGAGCAGGAACGTGAAGACACCGGCGAGCACCGGGGACCTCTTCGCGAGCCCCGCCCACTGGGACAGGTGGGTCGCCTCGCCGTCGGCGTTGCGCACCAGGCTGATCACGCCGAACACGGCGATCGTGGTGAAGCCGTAGGCCAGCAGGTAGAACAGCGTGCCGGACAGGCCCTGCTCGGTCAGCGAGATCGAGCCGATCAGCAGGAAGCCCGCGTGCGCCACCGAGGAGTACGCGACCATGCGCTTCACGTCGGTCTGGGTGAGGCCGAGGACCGCGCCGATGACCATCGAGGCCACGGCGACGCCCCACAGGACACCCCGCCACTCCCAGTTGGTCCGCTCGAACGCGACCGTGAGAACCCGCAGGATGCCGCCGAAAGCCGCGACCTTCGTGCAGGCCGCCATGAACGCCGTGATGGGCGTCGGAGCGCCCTGGTAGACGTCCGGGGTCCACGCGTGGAACGGGCCGACGGAGGCCTTGAACAGCAGGCCCACGACCAGCAGGCCGAAGCCCGCGAACAGCAGCGTGTCGGACTTGTCGCTGCCCGCCGTGGCGGTCGCGATGTCGGCCAGCTTCACCGAGCCGGCGTAGCCGTAGAGCAGCGCGAGGCCGTAGAGGAAGAACGCCGAGGCGAACGCGCCGAGCAGGAAGTACTTGACCGCCGCTTCCTGCGAGAGCAGGCGGCGGCGACGCGCGAGGCCGCACATCAGGTACAGCGGCAGCGACAGCACTTCCAGGGCGATGAACATCGTCAGCAGGTCGTTCGCCGCGACGAACACCATCATCCCGGAGAGCGCGAACAGCGTCAGCGGGAAGACCTCGGTCTGCATGCCCGTGCGGGACGCCTGGGCGCGGTCCTGGACCGTGCCGGGGCGGACCGCGGCGTCGGCGACGAACGCGCCACCGGGCTCGACGGACCGGTCCGCGATCAGCAGGACCGAGCCGAACGCCAGCAGCAGCAGCGTGACCCAGAGGAAGATCACCGGGCGGTCGACCGCGATGGCGTCCGACAGCGTGGTGATGCCCTGGGGCTTGTTGTTCTCACCGGCCGCGTAGATGCCGAGCGCGCCACCGGCGGCGACGAGGGTGAGCATGGTCAGCACGACCTGCGCCGCCCACCGCTGGTGCTTCGGCAGGAAAGCCTCGAACAGCACGGCGACGCAGGCGGCGCCGAGCACGATCAGCACCGGGGCGATCGCGCCGTAGAGGATCTCCGGCGGATCGATCGGCTGAATCTGGGCGAGGAACTTCACGTCACTTGCCTTCCTGCGCGACCGGGTCGGTCACGCCGACCTCGCTCAACGTCGCCCCGATCGACGGGGTGATCACGTCCAACACCGGCTTCGGGTAGAACCCGAGCACGAGGATCAGGGCCACGAGCGGCGCCAGCACGGCGATCTCCCGCTTGTCCAGGTCCTTGATCCCGGACCGCTCGGGGTCCTTGGCGGTTCCAGGGCCGCCCGCCACGTTCAGCAGCGCGGTGCCGCGCACCGGGCCCTGGAAGACCCGCTGGTAGACCCACAGCACGTACAGGGCGGCGAGCACCATGCCGAGCGTGGAGACGATGGTGAACACCGGCTGGTTGGGGTACGAGCCGATGAGGACCAGGAACTCGCTCACGAACGAGTTCGTGCCGGGCAGCGCCAGCGAGGACAGACCGGCCACGAAGAACAGGCCGCCCAGCACCGGGGTCAGCTTCGCCATGCCGCCGTAGTCCTGGATGAGGCGGGAGCCGCCGCGCGACATCACCATGCCCACGACCAGGAACAGCATGCCGGTCGAGATGCCGTGGTTGATCTGTTGGATGATCGAGCCCGCAATGCCCGCCGGGTTCAGGGAGATGATACCCAGCGTACAGTAGCCGAGGTGGCTGACGGAGGAATACGCCACCAGCTTTTTCCAGTCCTTCTGCATCAGGCAGGCGAGCGCGCCATAGATGATGCCGATGATCGAGAGCAAGGCGACGATGGTGACGACGGTCGGGTT
>DATMCA010001749.1:0-3227 GCA_035559015.1 Umezawaea sp.
ACTGGGCACTTTCAAGGCGCCGGTGAAGAGCAACAACCAGGTTGCCGCGCAGTGCCGCTGGGCCGCCCAGGACGTCACCAAGGGCGTCGCCTACACGGTTGCGGTCACCACGACCGGGACCACGTTCCAAACGGCGGCGGACCAGGCCAAGTCGAAGAGCCCCTTTTTCGAAACGACCAAGGTTTCGGAATATCCCGCGTACAACTTCGACGGTACCGATGCCAAGGGCTCCTGCTCGACCGGCGTGGGCACGCCGAGCAAGGGCGTGTTCCTCGTCCAGATCAACATGGAGAACAAAGCACTACCCGAGTACAACGATCCTTGCGCAGCAACCGAGAAGGTGGCCGCTCTCGTCATAAAGAACCTGAAGGGGTAGCTGATGGCTCCGTCCGACTCCAACACGTTCTTCAGCGGCCCGGTGGGGATGTGCGTCAGCGCCAAGGCCGTGTACGACTGGTTCACGGAGGGTAACGCACGCGCCTACGACCAGGTCAGCGAAACCTGGACGAAGGTCTCGAACATCCAGACGGACGTCGGCGGCCTGATCAACAAAGCGGTCACAGAGTCCGGGGCGACCTGGACCGGCGGCGCGGGCGACTCCATGCGTTCCGCGACTTCGCCGTTGTCGACCTGGGCCGACCTGACCAGTGAGGGCACGCAGAAGAGTTCCGCCGCGGCGACCGAGGTGAGCGCCGCCTTTCGCGCCGCGCAGAACGCGGTCCAGCCGCCCGTGACCGTGCCCGACAAGCCCTGGTACAACGACTTCAGCCCGTGGGACACCGACTACGACGACGCGGTCGAGAAGAGCCGGGACGTCGACGAGGCGAACATGCGGGTTATCAACGCCTATGCGGAGCGCACGAACACCGCGATCGACAGCATGCCCACTTTCGAGGCCCCGTCGGACTCGACCGCCGACATAGACGACGGCACCACGCAGAGTTCGAGCAGCATCGACAAGATCAACAGCAACGAGAGCTACACGAACAGCCAGAGCAGTTCAAGCAGTAGCAGCAGCAACCCCAACGGGTCCACCGGACAGGTCAGCACTTTCACGCCGCCCGGCACCGGTACCACCGGGACCAGCAACACCGGGAACACCGGCGGGAACGGGAACACCGGTGGGAACGGGGACGGGACCACTAGGCCGTCCGACGTGAACGACCCCAACCGGCCACCGGTCGGAACGCCCGGTCGGCCACCGGTCGGCACCCCCGGCGGGATCGACAACCCCTCCGGCATCCTGCCGTTCGGGCCCAACGACCCCCGCAACCCCGCCAACAAGCTGAACGGTCCCGGCGGCCCCGGTAGCCCCGGCCCCGGTAGCCCCGGTGCCGGTCGCACGGGGGGCGGCGGTGGCGGCGCGGGCGGCGGCCGTGGTGGTGGCGGACTCGGTGGTGGGCTGGGCGGTGGCGCCGGTGCGGGTGCTGGTGGGCGTGGTGGACTCGGGCCCGGTGCGGCTGCGGCGGCTGGGCAGTTCGGTGGGTCCGCGGGCACGGCCGCCGGTGAAGGTGGGCGGGCTGGTGCCGGTGGGTTCGGGGCTGGTGGGGCCGCTGCCGGTGGACGTGGTGCGGCCGGTGGGGCCGGGGCGATGGGTGGTGCCGGTCACGGTGGCAAGGGTGAGGGGGGTGACGACCTGGAGCACTCGTCGAAGTACCTGCAACCGAGTGACGAGTACTTCGGTGACGGGACGATGGTCGCGCCGCCCGTCATCGGCGGCTAGAGCAGAACAAGCGGGGGACGAACGTGTTGCGCAGCCGAGTTGTGCTGCCCGTGGTGGCGCTCTACAACGCCTGGCAGGCCGAGGGGTTGCCGGAGCTGCACCGGGCGCTCTACACGCGGATCGACGTCGACGCCGAAGCGCTCGCCGAGGGTGACCTCGGCGGCGCGCTGGCGTTGTTCGAGAGCGGCTGGGCGGCGCTGGAACGGCTCGGGCTGGCCCGCGGGCGAGCTGTGCACCCCGACCTGGGGCGGTCGCTGCGGTTGGTCGCCGAGGCGGGCACGGAGTTCTACGCCTACTTCAACCACGGTGACGAAGAGGCGCGGACGGCGCTGGTGGCGGTGTCCGGGCAGGACGCGGTCCGGGTCGTGCTGACGCCGGACAAGCACTTCATCGTGGAGCCGGTGCGGCCGGAGGAGGCGCCGCAGGCGCTGGTGTCCGTGCTGCCCCAGGCCGGACCGGGCAAGGGGCCGTTGATCTCGCTGCCCGCGGACGCCCTGAAGCAGCCGCGGCACCAGCGGCAGGAGTCGGACGGGTTCATGCAGCAGAACCGGTACGCGTCGACGCCGCAGGAGCAGCAGGTCGAGGCGTTGAAGAAGCTGCTGGCCGAACCGCGGCTCGGCGGTGGCCAGCTGTACGCGGCGCGCCGGGACCGGTTCGGCAAGAAGGTGCGCTGCGCCAAGCCGTTGACCTTCTTCGACACGGCGGGCGGCCGTTATCTCCAGTACCAGGCGTCCAGCAACGGGCAGCCGTGGAACACGGTTCAGCCCGCCGATTTCGGGGTGATGACGTCTCGACTGGGTCAACTCACCGCCACGATTCCGAACGCCTGAAACGTGCACGGGCTTGCAGCCGCTGAGCGGTTGGGAGACCCTTCCAAGGTGAGTGAGAAAACGATCCAACTCGAACTCAACGAATCCGGGGTGGCGGTAGACCTGCCCCTGCCCGCAAATCAGCGGGACGCGGTACAGGGTGTCCCCTACCGCCCGGTCGAGTTCCGCGACGACGATCTGCCCACCGCGTTGGAACGGGCGGCGTCCTGGCTCAGGCAGACGCAGGACTGGCTCGGCGAGCCGGTCGACGTGATCGCCGTCCACCTGGACTACGACGACCGCAAGGGCTCGCCGTACTACGACCTCAAGCTCCTCTGCAACGAAGAGGACCTGGCAGGCGTGCCTCGCGCCATGCGCGGCAAGGAGGACACCGCCACCGACGGGTAGTCGGGCCAGCTACCGTTTGGGTCATGTCAGATCGCGTGTACCCCCCGGTGATCGCCGCGGCCAAGCTCATGTTCCGAGTGCTCGACTGTCGGATCAACGTGGTGGGTGCGCACCACATACCCCGCGAAGGTGGCGCGGTGCTGGCGAGCAACCACGTCAGCTACCTCGACTTCATCTTCGCCGGGTTCGGCGCGCAACCCGCCAAGCGCTTGGTGCGGTTCATGGCGAAGCAAGAGGTCTTCGCGAACCGCTACGCGGGTCCGCTCATGCGGGGGATGCACCACATC
>DATMCA010001750.1:0-5154 GCA_035559015.1 Umezawaea sp.
GGTGATGGTGAGCAGTCCGGTGGGGCGGGTGCGCAGCCAGGTGGAGATGCGTTCGGACTCGGTCGTGCGGCCTTGGAAGTACCAGGACTGTTCGCCGAGTTCGGCGCCTTGGGCCTTGGGGATGAAGTGGAGTTGTTCGTCGGTGGTGAGGTCGTTGAGCGCGTGGTCGATCTCGGTGACGACGTCGACCGGGCCGATCAGGGGCAGGGTGCGGGTGCGGCGCAGGGTGGCGTGTTCGTCGATGCGTTTGAGGATGATCTCGGCGTGGGGCAGGGTGCGGCGCAGTTCGCGTTCGAAGTCCCACAACGGGATGTCGCGGTCGTTGCGGTAGGCGCCGGACAGGACGCGCTCCAACGCGGTGCTGAAGCGGCCGAGGCCGGTGGGGCCGTCGCCGGAGGTGCCGATCAGCAGCACTCGGCGTGAGCCGGGCAGGGTGTCCAGGTCGGAGCTGAGGCGTTGGACGAAGCGGGCCGAGGAGCAGGTGTCGATGACGACGATGTGCCAGTGGTCGTCCTCGCCGGAGGTGCGGTGGGCGATGGTCTCGGCGAGTTTGCGGGTGCTGATGCCGTTCTCGCCGATCGGGTTGGGGCTGTGGGCGTGGGCGAGGGTGGCGGTGGCGTCGGTGGCCCAGCCGTGGCCCACCCAGTACAGCAGCGAGTAAGGCGTGGGGCTGGTGGCCCATGCGGTGCGGCGGTGCATGATCGCGGTGTCGTCACGGTCGGCCATGGGGCTGTCCCAGCCGACTGGAACGGCGCCGAAGAACGCCAACTGGGCGGCGACCTTGTCGACTTCGTCCTCGACCGGCAGACAGGCTTGGTCTGCCCAGTCAGGGTCGGTGTAGTGGCCGATGGCGATGGGGAACAGTTCGAGCTGCGGGTGGTCGGTCATTCAGTGGCGTCCGGGCTCTCGGCGAGCACGTACTGGATGACCGGTTCGGGGCCACCGGTGACCCGCACTCGGTAGAGGCCGGGTTTGGGCAGGCTGATCGCAGCCCGCACGGCCCCGTCGCGGCGGTGGGGGTAGCCGTGGGGCAGGGCGACGTTGGTCTCGACGTCGACCACGGTGACGGTGGCGTGCAACGCCTCGGTTCCGGTCAACTCGACCGACCATTCCCGGTTGGGAACGACGATGTCGGGCAGCCGCACGCCGATGCCGTCGCCGGGACCCAGGCGTGGTCCGGCGTCGGCGGCACCGTGCTGCACGACGTCGCGGGCGACGGTGATCGCGGTGGCGGCGCGGGCCAAGGGCATGTGGTGCAGCGCGGCCGGCATCGACGTGGTGGCGCGAGCGGGCAGGGCGGCGTTGCGGGGGACGGTGCCGTCCCCCAGACCTGCCGCGGCGACCGGTCGCCCGTCCGGGTGTCGCCTTAGGTCGCCGTCCGACGTGGGGCGGAAGGTGTTCTCCAGTCCGGTGGCCAGGCCGTCGACGACGGTGAGACTGCTCGTGGTGGGCTGCCCGACACCGATAAGGGCGTGGTGTCCGATCAGGGTTGTCTCGCGTTGCGCGGCCTGGATGCGCAACGCGGTGTCGGCGAGTTCGCGGTCCGCGCCGAAGGACGCGACGTCAGAGGCCGTGAGGTGGCGGACCCAGGTGCCGTCCACGACGCTGCGGTAGGTGGGCAGCAGGTCGTAGAGGCCGGGCATGGTGACCGCGACCCGGCGCAGTCGCTGCGCCGGCAGCGGGATGCTCCCGCCGACGCCGGAACCGAGCACTGCGGCGACCGTGGCGGCGCCGCCGAAGGGGGTGCCCAGGGTGACGATGTCGCGCACGTGGTCGGTAGCGCCGGGGATGGTGTGCAGGTGCCGGCACAGCAGCCCACCCATCGAGTGCGCGACCAGCACGACCTGGGCCTCGGGGTTGCCGGACCGGGCACGCCACCACGTCAGGTGGGCATCGATCTTCTCGGCCAGCAGGCCGGCGTTGTGGGCGACCGGCAGGCGCCAGTCGTAAGGGAATTCCAAGACCGCGTCGGGCCGTAAGACCGCTGTTCGCAATTCGCGGAGCAATGGCGTGTAGGGGGCGAGACCGCCGAGTGCTGCGGAGAACACCGGGAATTGCAACGGAGCCGGGATGACTCTGCTGCCGCGGCCGTCCCGTTCCTCGTCGGTGACCGCCAACGGGGCCAACGCGGTGCCGATCGGGCTCCACGCCCGCACGTACCAGGCCGGCTCCAGACCCCAGATGTAGCGCTGGTCGACGGTGTCGTAGAGGGCACTGCCCATCAACCCCGGAACGACGATCACCGCATCCCGCGTATTCCCGTCGCCATTCCGCAATTGTGCGGTCGATCGTGTTTCGCCTGACATGTCCATCGACTCGTGATAGTTCCACCCCGTGTGACACCTGTGGGCCGCAACATTATCGGGGTGCGGCGCGCTCATCACTGCGAAGACCCGAATCGAGCGGAGGTGTCGTGGTAAGTGCGCGCCGCCTGTTCACCCTCGTAATGCGGGATTACCCCCTCCACTGACGGTTTCGCCGCGGGTGTCGGCCACCAACTCGACGTGCTGCGTCTGAAGTACCAGGGTCAACTCCGCCATGGCCACCTCCAACCGCGCCGCTCTGCGTTCATCGGAGCAGCGTAGATGTCGGTGCGGCCGTCGGTGGCGTCTTTGACATGCGTGTCGTCAAGACTGTCGGGCCCAGGCCTCGGCGCCGTTATCGCCGGCCCAGCCGCTGAAACGATCCGAAATCCGGAAGCCACCGGAAACGGCTCGCACGACGGGGGTGGCGACACCGACTGCTCGATCTCGCCTATGCCATCCTCCTCGTCCCCGTGACTTGACACGGCCTGTCCCTCAACCCACGGCCGAGCAAAAGATGAACCGAGGAAAGGAACTCCCAACCCCGTCATCGGCACAGCGTTCTACGGGCGCGATTCCTATCAACCTCAGCGTCGTCCACCGCGAGAACTGCGGTTTACTGCCGTATCATCGTAAAAATGACCGGCATCCAGGCGACACGACGCCAAACGTCGTCTCGGTCAAGACTGAACAAACGACCCCCTTCTCCACGCGGTAAGACTCCTCCTCGATGACGACCTAAATCGCAATGACCTGCGCAAATGTTTCGTTCGACGTGGCGGGCACCGTCGAGGGGGTGGACAGTTCCATGGCCGAACTCCGCGCGCACATCAGCTGGGCATCAGGTCGCTCATGGGCCTGACGTGAGCTGACCGTCCACTTCAGACTCGATCGCCCATCCGGGCGGTCACTTCGACCGACCTGCGCCGAAATTCGTCCAGCAGCTCCGACGGGACCACTCGGAGGCGTTCGGAGCGGCTGCGCAGGAAGGTCCGCATGCCGGTGGTGAGGACGTCCCGGATCTCGGCGGAGTCGTGCTCGGGACGTGCCGCCAGGAAGGCGAGGATGCGCTCGATCTGGTCGAGCACCTCCAGGTGCCGCGGGCTCGTCCCGCGACTGATGCTCGTGGACCGGCAGCGGCGGAAGCGCACGCCTACCCGATCGGACACGGCGACCCGGCCCGCCGCGAGCAGGGCTGTGATCGACCACGCGAAGTCCTCGTAGTGCCCGGCGGGAATCGAAGGCCCGCCTCGGCGACGAAGTCCCGGCGGTCGGCCTTGTTCCAGCACACCCACGACGCGCGCAGCACTCCCGTGCGCTCCGCGCCGGACACGGAGCGAGGGCCCGGCGCACCGGTCGGGCGAGGCGTCGTCCACGGCGATGATCTCCAGGTCGAGGCCCGCCTGGCCCCGCACCGACCGCAGGCACTCGTCGACGTAGGGCTCGGCCGACCGGACCGGCACGACCACGCTGAACCGGGTCACGGGACCATCTCGCGCAACGCGGCCGTCAGCAGCCCGTAGGTCTCCTGCACCTCCCCCACCACGCTCGGCACCACCACGGCCCCCGGACGCCGGCGCACGACCTCCAGCAGGGTGTCGTACATGTGCTCCAGCACGACGGACCCGCCGTTCAGCCCAATGAGGCGGAAGTGGTGGCGGATCCACGGGTCGACGCTGTCGCGGGCCCGGTGGTTGAACCGCTCCACCGCGGCCTCCCGATCGTCGAGCAGGACGATCTCGCGGAAGTCCGCCCCGTGCGAGCGCACGAACTCCTCGAACGACGTGATCTCCTCGACCCGCCCGAAGAAGTGGGGCAGCACGACGTCGTGCCCGCTGTCCAGGTGGACCGCCGCCATCGCCCGGACGAGCGAGAACACGGCAGGCCACGTGTCGGTCTCCTCGTCCTCCCACCCGCCGATCAGGCGGTGCAGGCCGTCGACGTCGAGGTGCAGCGTGCCGGGATGCCGGTCGACGTACAGCGCCGCGAGAGTGGACTTGCCGATGCCGGGCGGGCCGTTCAGGTGAATGAGTCTCGCCACGTCGCCAGCCTATCGACACGAGTCGCCACGGTCGGTCACCGTCGTCTTGTGGTCGTTCCACCGGGAACCACCCTGGGAAGCCACCCGAAGCCCCTGGCAGCAGAGCCGCCGTCGAGGACCGGCTCGCCACCAGGGGTTGACGAGCCGCCAGTGCTGTTTGGAGCCCTTCCAGCAGTTCCACTGCATGGCGGGAGCCCCCGGATCGCCGCCCGGCCCGGCGATGTCGAGGCACCTCTGGCTGTTCAGCGGATGGATCTCGAAGAGCCCGCCGCCGACGTCGGCGAGCCGCCACTTCTGGTTGGCGCCACCCCAGCAGTCGTAGACGTCGACCGGAGCCCCGTCGCCGTTGTCGGCACCGCGCACGTCCAGGCATCTCCCGGTGAGCTGCGATTTGATCTCGAAGTACTGGTCGGCGAGGACCGTCACCGGCTGGTCCGGTGAAGCGCTTGCCGTCCCCGAGACCAGACCCGTGCACAACATCGCCAGCACCATCGCGAAAACGCCGAAATAACGCCGAAATTGCCCATGTCATCTTCCCCCTGGTAGCGCCGGTCATCCCGCTTGTCGATCCTGACCGATGCCTCGGTCGTCGGGTAAGCGTCCAATCCCGCCCACGAGCACGTGGGGGGAGTTGCCCATCGCGGATGCGGCCGTGCAGCCGTCCGGGCGAGTGCGATCGGGGTGACGACACCCCAAACTTGGCGTTGTGCGGTCGATCGACATGTCGGACAACGGCGCTCGGCATCATGTGTTGGCGGAGATCCTGGGGGCGCAGATCGCGTGGTGGCAGCTCGGTTTCGCGGTTCGGCG
>DATMCA010001751.1:0-4616 GCA_035559015.1 Umezawaea sp.
GCCTCGTCCAGCCGTCGTTCCACCGCGACCGCCTCCCCGGCTACGTCGGGGTGATGAGCGCGCGGCTCGACGAGGTCATGGCGCGCTGGCGGGACGGCGGGACCGTCGACGTCCTCGCCGACCTCCAGTCCGTCACCGCCCGCACGATGGTGCCCGGAGGCCTCTCCCCGGCGGCCGTCGAGGAGGTGGTCGACGACATGAACGTCGTCCTCGCCGGCGTCGCGTGGCGGTCGCTGCTGCCCAAGGGCCTGGACGGCGTGCCGACCCCGGCCAACCGGCGCTACCGCAGGGCGCAGGAACGGCTCCGGCGGGTCGTCACCACCGTCATCGCCGACCACCGGTCGGGCGGCGCCGACCACGCCGACCTGATGTCCGGTCTGCTCGCCTCGTGCGATCCGGGCGACGGCACGCCCGGCCTGTCCGACGACGAGGTCCACGACCAGGTGCTCACGTTCCTGCTCGCGGGCACGGAGACCACGGCGAACGTGGTCGCCTGGGCGCTGCACCTCGTGTCGCGGCACCCCGACGTGGAACGCCGCCTGCGCGCCGAGGCGGCCGAGGTCCTCACCGGCGGCGACGTCACGCCGGACGACCTGGCGCGGCTCACCCTGGCCCGCCACGTCGTCCTGGAGACGCTCCGGCTGTACCCGCCGGTCTTCCTGCTCACCCGCCTCGTCACCGAGGACGCGGAGCTCGGCGGGCACCCGCTGCCCGCGGGCAGCACCGTCGCCTACAGCCCCTACGTGGTCCAGCACCGGGGCGAGCACTTCGCGGACCCCGAGAGCTTCGTCCCCGACCGGTGGGTCGGCCACGAAGGCACCGCGCGCGGGGCGTTCCTAGCCTTCGGAGGCGGCGCGCGGCGCTGCGTCGGCGACGCCTTCGGGCTGTTCGAAGCCGCGGTGATGCTGTCGACCATCACCCGGAGGTGGTCGATGCGGCCGCTCCGGTCGGACACCCGTCCGGCGACGAGCCTGGTGCTCAAACCCCGCGTCCTGCGCCTGCGGTCCGAGGCGGTGACCCCGTGACCACCGACACCTGGTTCTACCCTGCCGACATCGCGGACGACCTGGTGGACTCCGGCCTCCCGGACGAGGTCGTCGCCGAGACCCTGGCCTGCGCCTGGGAGTACGTCCGCTGCGTGATCCCCCAGTTCACCAACTGGGACCGCTACCTCGCGTTCACCCGCGTCATCGTGATCGGGATCATCGCCGAGTTCCGCGGCCACCTGGTCGACGTGGTGTCCGACGGCCACCCCCTGGGCTACGACCTCGACGAACTGCTGGACACCGTGTTCAAGGGCACCCCCGGTCACGAGGAGATGGCCCGCGAGTACCGCGCGTTCCTGCTGGTCACCGCGGACAAGTCCAGCGACCGGCGGGACTCCGAGCTGTTCCGCCGGTACGTGAACGCGCTCGCCCGGTCCCCGCGGGACTGGTTCCGGCTGCGCGACTGCGACGCCCTCGCCCGGTTCACCATCGCCGCCGCGTTGGCGTGCAACGACTTCGACGACACGTGGTTCGACGAGGAGGAGTTCCAGGTCCTCACCGAACTGGGCGACACCCTCTACGACGCGGTCGCCTACTACAAGCACCGCGCGGAGGGCGAGACCAACAGCACCTTCGCCTACGTCGGCCGCGAACTGCGCAACGAGAGCTACCGCCGCTGCCGCGAAGTCCTCTGGGCCCTGGACGCGGCGTGGGCCCACTCCCCCGAACACCGACCGGTCGTCAACTTCCTGCGGTACTTCGGCGGACCGATCCACATGATGATGCGGCGCTACCGCTTCACCGAGGAGGACCTGACGATCGGGCTGCCGGAGGACGAGGACGTGGTGACCCAGACCCGGCGGAACGTCAAGCTGTGGAACCGCGTCGACGTGACCGGCCGGAGCGTCCACGACGTCCGCTACGCGACCGTGGTCGCCCGGAGCGAGGAGCTGATGTTCCCCGGACTCGCCGAGGCGCTGGAGGAGTCCGTCGTGGGGCACTGCGAGGACTGCCGCCACCGCCTCTCCTACGGGGCCGAGGGGTTGGGCCGGTTCGGCGGCGTCGAGCTGTGCGACCGGTGCCGGGAGGAGTGGCAGGCGTACCTCAGGAGCTTCCCGACCCGCGCCGCCGCCGTGTTCCCCGTCCTGCGGTCGCCGCGACCGGGGGCGTGATCGTCCGACTGCGGTGGGGCGCGTTCGCGTCTTCGACGTAGCGCCGGTGAGCCACAGCACTCCGCCAGGGGCCGCACCAATGCACTAGGGTCGGGGGATGTCCGAGCACCGCCCCCTTCCGCTGTGGGCGGGACGCGCGGCCGCGCTGCTGGGCATCGTGCTCGTCGCGCTCACCCTGCGCCAGGCGGTCGCGGCGGTGTCGCCGATCCTCGACGACATCCGGGTGGACGTCCCGATGTCGAACATCGGCATCGGGTTGCTCGGCACGCTGCCGCCGATCCTGCTCGGGGCATCCGGGTTCATCGCGCCGCGCATCGCGCGCGGCATCGGTCTCGACGGCGGCATCGTGCTCGCGCTGCTGCTCATGACCCTCGGCCACCTCGTGCGCGCGTTCGCCCCCGGCTTCGCCGTGCTGCTCGGCGGCAGTGTCGTCGCGCTCGCCGGCACGGGCATCGGCAACGTGCTGCTGCCGCCGATCGTGCGGCGCTACTTCCCCGACCGGGTAGCCCTGCTGACCGCCGTCTACGTCTGCGTCGTGGGCGTGAGCACGGCCGCGCCCGCCGCGCTCGCCTCCCCGGTCGCCGAGCGGCTCGGCTGGCGGTTCTCGCTCGGCCTCTGGTCGGTGACCTCGGTGGTCGCGCTCGTCCCGTGGCTCGTCCTCATCGTCCGGGAGCGCCGCCGGCGACTCCCGGACGCCGTCGCCGTCGAGTCCCCGCCTCCCGCCCTCGTCACGCGGCTGTGGCGGTCGCGCGTGGCCCTGTCGATCACCGTCGCGTTCTCGACCAGCACGATCTGCACCTACGCGGCTTTCGCGTGGCTGCCCGAGATCCTCGGCGACATCGCGGGCTCGACGCCGACCGAGGCCGGTGTGCTGCTCGCCGTCACCGGCCTCATCAGCGTGCCCGGCGCGCTCATCGCACCCCTGCTCGTCGCGCGGCTGCGCAACGTCGGCTGGCTGATGGGCGCCGGTATCGCGAGCTTCGCGCTCGGCTACCTCGGCCTGCTGCTCGCGCCCGCGACGCTCACCCTGCTCTGGGTGCTGCTCATCGGCTCGGGGTCGATCCTGTTCCCGATCAACCTCGTGCTCATCAACGACCGCACCCGGACCCACGACGGCACCGTCGCGCTGAGCGGCTTCGCCCAGGGGGTCGCCTACGCGCTCGGCGCGCTCGGCCCGCTGCTCGTCGGCCTGCTGCACGACGTGAGCGGCGGGTGGACCCTGCCGCTGCTGTTCCTGCTCGCCGTCATCCTCGTGACGACGATCCCGGCGATCACGCTCGCGAGGCCCGCGTTCGTCGAGGACGAACTCGCCGACGACCCGGCCGACTCCCGGACCAGGATCATCTCGAGCTGAGCGGCATCGTCACCGCCGTCGCCCTGATCGGCCCCGCGGGCCCGCACGTCCGCCGGCCGGATTCACAACGCCCGGACGAACGTCCCCAGGTGTCCGGTCAGCAGGCGGACCGCCTCCCGCGACCAGCCGACGCCGTCGGCGCTGAAGTGGCCGTACAGGCCGCCGTCGTCGGTCTTGCGCAGCCGGATGCCGAGGTCCTGGGCCTTCCCGGTGTCCTTCGGTCCCGCGGCGGCGGTGACCCTCCCCCGGACCGGGCCGAAGTCGATCCCGGCGGGACGGCGGCTGGGGATGTACTCGAAGAACGGGACGACGCCCGAACTCACGCCGTGGTTCATCGCGCGGATCTCCCCGGCCGGGAACCGGGCGTGCGCCGAACAGCCGCGCACCGCGTCCACGACGCGGCGGTGGTCGTCCGTCCTCGGCACGGTGACGTAGGACGGCACCATGCACGGACCCGCGACGCGCTGCCAGCGCGGCCGGTCGCGCTTGCCGAAGATGGTGGTGAACACGAACATGTCGCCGTCGGCGACCTGCCTGGCCATCCCGTCCGCCACCGCGGACAGCAGGGTCGCCATCGGGGTGCTCCGCCGGGCGACGCACCCCCGCTCGACGCGGGTGAACTCCTCCGCGGTCAGGACTTCCGCGCGGTAGGCGAAGGCCTCGCCCGCTCCCGTGGCCGCGGCGCCGGCGAACGACGACCGGCCGACCATCGCGTCCCACCAGGCCTCGGCCGTCTCGCGTCCACTTCGGACCACGTCGGCCTCGGCGAGGGTGTACTCGCCGAACTGCCCGACCGGGCCGAGGGCCGGGGGACCGCCCATCTCCTCCGCGTACAGCAGGCCGAGATCGGCCAGCAGGATCCAGAGCGTCTCGGGGTCGGCGATCAGGTGGTGCAGGTGCAGCGCCAGGACGTGCGTGTCCGGTCCGGTCCTGGCGAGGCGCACGCGGATCGGGACGTCGAGGGGGACGGGCGCGTGCGTCCAGTCGTCCACCTCGCCCTCGTCGAGGATCTCCAGGCCGGTGCCCGGCCGCGCACCGACGACCTGACCGCCACGGGTCACCTCCGTCCGCAGCACCTCGTGCCGGCGGATGAGGTGGTCGACC
>DATMCA010001752.1:0-4621 GCA_035559015.1 Umezawaea sp.
GAGGGTTCGCACGCCGCCGGCACCCTCACCGGCCAGGGCCATCAGCGTGGCGCGGTCGGACTCCCGCAGCGCCGGCATGGCGGCGTGCCCGACGCGGCGCAGTTCCAGGGCCGCGTACTCGCCCGCCGGGCCGTCGGCGGCCAGGACCAGGTCGGTCGCCATCCGGCGCGTGCGGGGCACCTCGAAGCCCGCGGCCTCGATCGCGGACGCCCAGTCCGGGTGGTCGGCCGAGTTCACCGCGCCCGCCGAGCGGACCCGTTCCTCCAGGTCGACGTACCTCTTCGGGAGCACCAAGGGAGGCGCGTCCATTTCGAGCACCGCGAGGACCCCGCCGGGGCGGAGCGCCTCAAACAGGTTCCGGAACGCCCGATCCGGGTCACCGACCTCGTGCAACGCCGAGGACGACCACACCACGTCCGCGAGCCCGATGGCCGGTGCCGCCGCGGCGATGTCCACGTGGACCGGGACGATCCGGTCACCCAGTCCCGATGCCGCGGCGCGATCCCGCACCCGTTCGAGCATGTGCTCGTCGACGTCGACCGCGACGACCTCCGCGGAGGGGAACCGGCGGGCCAGCGCGATGCTCCCGGTCCCCGTCCCCGCTCCGACGTCCAGAACACGCCGCACCGCGTCCCCGGACAGCCGGCTCACGAGGGACACCGCTTCCGCGAGGACCCCGGAGTGGATCTCAGCGTCGAGTTCCAACAGCCTCGCCAACTGGGGGCCATGGGAGTGGACGGGGTGCGGACCGCGTGGGTGAGCCATGCCACGACCCTAGGCCCGTCTTGTCCCAGGGACATACAGTCTTGTCCATGAAGCAAGAACTGGACGTGGACCTACTGGTCAGGCAGCGGATCAGGGCCCTTCGCCTGTCGCGGGGCTGGTCGCTGGACGTGCTGGCCGAACGCAGCTTCCTGAGCCCGTCGAACCTGAGCCGCATCGAGACCGGGGGCCGGCGCATCGCGCTCGACCAGCTCATCCCGATCGCCAAGGCCCTCGACACGACCATCGACCAGCTCGTCGAATCCCCCGACGACGAGGACGTCGTGATCCGGCCCCACCGCGACGAACACCGGGGCATGACGATCTGGACGCTCGCGCGCGAACGCACCCCGAACGACCTCACGGTCGCCAAGATGCGCATCACCACCCCCGCACCACCCCTGGAGGAGGCGGGCGTGCACCCCGGTCGCGACTGGTTCACGGTGCTCTCCGGCACCGCGGAACTCCGGCTCGGCGAACGCCTGATCCTGGTCCGCGCGGGGGACGCCGCCGAGTTCTCCACGATGATCCCGCACGCCATCGGCGCCCACGGGAAGCGCCCGGTCGAGGTCCTCGTCATCCTCACCCAGGACGGGCAGAAGGCCCACACCCGCGAACGGCGACCACCGTCCGAGGCGTGAGCGCCCTAGGCTCCGGGTATGCGCGTGCTGATCGTGGAGGACGAGCCGTACCTGGCCGAAGCCGTTCGTGACGGGCTCCGGCTGGAAGCGATCGCCGCCGACGTCGCGGGCGACGGTGATACCGCCCTGGAACTGCTCGGCACCAACTCCTACGACCTCGCGGTCCTCGACCGCGACATCCCCGGTCCCTCCGGTGACGAGGTCGCCCGCCGGATCGTGGCCTCCGGCAGCGGCATCCCGATCCTCATGCTCACCGCCGCCGACCGGATCGACGACAAGGCGTCCGGGTTCGAACTGGGCGCCGACGACTACCTGACGAAACCGTTCGACCTCCGGGAACTCGTCATGCGGCTGAGGGCGCTCGACCGCCGCCGCGCGCACGCCCGGCCCCCGGTCAGCGAGATCGCGGGCCTCCGGCTGGACCCGTTCCGCCGGGAGGTCTTCCGCGACGGGCGCTACGTCGCGCTGACCCGCAAGCAGTTCGCCGTGCTCGAAGTCCTCGTCGCCGCCGAAGGCGGGGTCGTCAGCGCCGAGGAACTGCTGGAACGGGCCTGGGACGAGAACGCCGACCCGTTCACCAACGCCGTCCGCATCACCATCTCCGCGCTGCGCAAACGACTCGGCGAACCGTGGCTCATCGCCACCGTGCCCGGCGTCGGCTACCGGATCGACACCGACCCCGGCAGCGCTCCTCACTAGCGCGAGTTCGACGACGGGCGGTTCGAGCGATGAACGCGACGATGCCGATTCGATGAAGGCCGCCGCCAATACTCGCCCCGGCAACACAGCCACCCTTCTCGAAGAGGAGAGACATGCGTCAATCGTTCAGGCGCGTCGGGTTGCTCGGGACGGCCTTCCTGCTCGCGATGGCGGGAACGCTGCTCGTCGCCGGCACGGCGTCAGCGACGAAGTCGAGGCAGACGTTGGACGCCCAGTCGGTCACGCAGGCCTGTGAAGTCTCGGCCTGCGCCAAGGACGCGGTGTCCATCCCGTCCGGCCGGGCCGTCGACACGTACTGCTCCCACCCCGGCGGCGGGTTCAACCTCACCTACACCGGCCCCGCCACCGGCCGCGGCGGCTACATCCCCGTCGCGAACTTCGCGAACAACACCGTCAACGCCGAGCGGTGCGGTTCCCTGTCGGGTTCCTTCGCGCGGACCAGGATCGCGACCAACCTGTGGTCCTGCTCCGGAGGGGGTTGCGTGAACTTCGGCGGTGGTCTCCGGGCGGGCGAACAGCTCCGGGCCTTCTGCCACCTCCCGCCGGGCGCGCCCAACTCGCTGCTCGTCTACGTGCCGCGCAACACGTTCGCGGGCTTCGTCCGGACGGCCGACCTGGACATCAACCCCAACGTGCCGAGCTGCAACCAGGGGTTCTGACCCGGAGCGCGAACAGCCGGGCCGCCACCAGGCGGCCCGGCGTTCCACTCCACGGGCCACGGGTGCGCCGCCGACCCGGTGATCGCGTATCGCGGGCGTATCGGAAAGCGGATACGCCGCGGCAACAGCGTTCCGGCTTCCCTGGAACCGCAACGGTCGGTTCGTCGAGGGGAAGAGAACCGTGATCATGAACTCGGATTCCGCACGCGGCATCGCCCGGCGGCGGCTGCTCGGCTGGGGCGGGCTGGCGGCCGGGGTGGCGGCGGGCGCACCGCTGGTAGGCCCCCGGACCGGCCACGCCGCCCCCGCCGTCATCCCGCCGGACACCCTGCCCGGCGGGGCGTACGACCGGTACCTGGCGGGACTGGCCGCCGAGGGCAGGTTCTCCGGCGTGGTGCTGCTGTCGCACGGCGGCCGGACGGTCCTGTCCCGCGCCTACGGCATGGCCGACAGGGAGAAGGGGATCCGCAACCACCAGGGCGTCGCGGTCAGCCTCAGCTCGGCGGCCAAGCCGTTCTGCGCGGTGGCCGTCCTGCAACTGGTGCAGCAGGGCAGGGTGAAGCTCACGGACACGGTGGGCACCTACCTGTCGGGCTTCCCGAAGGAGATCGCCGACCAGGTGACCGTCCACCACATGCTCGGCGACACCTCCGGCCTGGTGACCCCGGAACAGGACCCGCAGCGCGTCTTCCACAGCCGGGAGGAGGTCCACGAGTACCACGAGCGGTGGACCCGGCAGGCGACGCTCGTCGCCGCACCCGGCACCGGCAGCGACGGCCACTCCGGCGCCAACTTCGCCATCCCCGCCCAGATCGTCGAAGCCGTGACCGGCACGACCTACTGGGACCACGTGCAGGAGAACATCTTCAAGCGCGCGGGCATGACCGGTTCGGCGTTCTACACCAGGGACCAGTGGCTCACCGACGAGCACATCGCGCACTCGTACATGCGGCAATCCGACGGCACCCTGGTGGACGCGGTCCGCAACCTGGACAAGGGCAGCCAGGACCCGTACCAGCTCGGCAAGAACCCCGGCCGGAGCTTCATCGACTACGACGGCTTCGCCACCGCGCCGGACCTGGTCCGCTTCGCGCACGCCCTGTACGACGGCACGGTCCTGGACCGCCCCTACGGCGAGGTCCTCACCTCCGCCAAGGTCCCGCACGCCCCGCAGTCCGGGGGCGGACGGTCCGCCTCCGCCGAAACGTCCTACGGCGCCTACCTGATGGCGGTCGCGATCGTCAACGGCCAGTGGCTGTTCGGCCGCGCGGGCGTCAACCCCGGTAGCGCCGCCAGCTGGAACATCTACCCCCACAGCGACTGGGTCGGCGTCGTCCTCGGCAACAACGACGGCGCACCGCTCCAGGACATCCTCCAACGGGAGATCGACGCCGTCACCGGCCGACGTTGAGCCCGATCACCACGCCCTCACCGGCACTCCTGCGTCGTCAGCAGCCGCACCTGCGCGTCCACCCACGTCCTCGCGCTCACCTCCTCCCCGAACGCCGCCACCGCGGCCGCGTTCCCGTGCAGCCCCACCCGCCGCAACTCCGCCGCCGCCTCACCCAGCCTCACCCGAAGGCTCGGCGCGAGCCGCCGCAACCCCCGATGAGCGGCATCCGCGCACACGGCCACCGCCGCCTCCACCGCCGCTCCGACCAGGTCCGACTCCGACTCCCGATACCCCGGCACCGCGCCAACCCCCTGCACCGGCGCCAGGTCGAGCACCACCACCCCCGCCGCCGTCAGCACCGCGAGCGGATCGATCACTACCACACCGCCGACCCGCCGCACGGCTCCGCTCACCATCACCGGCTCGGACTCCAACGCCCCCGCCAA
>DATMCA010001753.1:0-7244 GCA_035559015.1 Umezawaea sp.
CTTCGGCGTCCGGGGTCGGGGCGTCCTCGCCCTCGACGGCCGTCGTGCCGTAGCGGCCGGGCTCGGGGACGCGCGCGGTGAACGCGATCCGGCGCGAGTCCGGGGCCCACACGGGCGCACCCGCACCCAGCGGCAGGTCGGTCACGCGGCGCGGTTCACCGCCGCCGGTGGGCAGCACGTGCACCTGGGGCACGGCGGCCTTGCCGGTGCCGGAGCTGCGCAGGAAGGCCACCCAGCGGCCGTCCGGCGAGATTCGGGGGGCGAAGTCGCGGTCGCCCCACGTCCAGCGGACGGGGTCGCCGCCGTCGAGCGGGACGCGCCGCAGGCCGCCCCGGTAGGCGTTCGCGGCCAGGTCAGGGCTCGTCACGGTGACCAGGAGCAGGTCGCCGTGCAGCGCGAGCGGGCCGGGCACGGACAGCAGTTTCAGGTCATCGGGGCGCACGATGGAGCACGTTACTCCACTATTCTTAGCAAGGCTCACGAGATTTTTGACGATCACACAGGATTGCGGTGCCATGACTCGGATCGTGTTCGCAGGTGGCAAGGTGTTCGACGGTTCCGGTGCGTCCGCGCAGCCCGGTGACGTGGTGGTGGAGGACGACCGGATCGTCGAGGTCGGCACCGGTCTGGACGGCGACGAGGTCGTCGACGCGACCGGGTGCACGGTCCTGCCGGGCCTCTTCGACTGCCACACGCACTTCATGTTCGGCGACATCGACACGGTCAAGGCGCTGAACACCCCGTTCTCGCTGCCGTTCTACCAGGCCATCGGCAACATGCGCGCGACGCTGGAGTGCGGCATCACGTCCGTGCGCGACGCGATGGGCGCCGACCTGGGCGTGGCGACGGCCGTGCGCACCGGTCTGGTCGCCGGGCCCCGGATGAAGATCGCGATCAACATGGTGTCGCAGACCGGCGGTCACGGCGACGACTGGATGCCGTGCGGCGTCCACGGTTCGGTGCTGCACCCCGGCATGCCGAACGGCGTCGGCGACGGCCCGGAGGAACTGCGGCGGATCGTCCGCGAACTCGTGCGGGCGGGCGCGGACGTCATCAAGATCGCGACCAGCGGCGGTGTGCTGTCGCCGCGCTCGAACCCCAGGCTCGGCCAGTTCCGCGACGAGGAGGTCGCGATGGTCGTCGCCGAGGCCGCCGCGGCGGGCATCTTCGTCATGTCGCACGCCCAGGCCACCGACGGCATCAAGGTCGCCGCGCGCAACGGCGTCCGCTCGGTGGAGCACGGCGTGTTCCTCGACGAGGAGGCCGTCAGCCTGATGCTGGAGCACGGCACGTGGCTGGTGCCGACGCTGACCGCGCCGCGGGCGGTGCTCAAGCAGATCGCCGTGGGCATGACCGTGTCGGACCAGATCCGGGACAAGGCGATCAGCGTGTCCGCGCGGCACGACGAGTCGATCCGGATGGCCGTCGAGGCGGGCGTGAAGATCGCGATGGGCTCGGACTCCGGCGTCGGCCCGCACGGCGACAACCTGGACGAGCTGCCGCTGATGGTCGCGAGTGGACTCTCCCCCGCCGCCGCGCTGCACGCGGCCACCCGGTCCGCCGCCGAACTGCTCGGTGTGGAGGGTGAACTCGGGACGATCGAGCCGGGCAAGAAGGCGGACCTGGTGCTGCTGCGCGGAGACGCCGAGGAACTGGCGGCTCGCAGCGGTGCGGAGTTCCGCGGTGCCGTCGGTGGCGTGTGGATGGACGGCAGGAAGGTCGTCTGAAGCGAAGAAGCCGTGGGTGTGCTGGAGGATTAGGGGTCGTCCAGTGCACTCACGGCTTCTTCCGCCAGGGCTAGAGCGAGGAACCCACGTGCTTCGCGGCCTCGGGGTGGCGCTTGACCTTGATGAGGCTGGCGACGGTGGTGATGGCCAGCACGCCGACGATCACACCGAGCGAGAGTTCGATGCCGATGGTCGGCACCGGCAGGCCCTCGCCGCCGTTGAGGAACGAGAACGTGTTGGTGTGCAGGGCTTCCAGGATCAGCTTCACGCCGATGAACCCGAGGATGACCGACAGGCCGACTGACAGGTAGACCAGTTTGCTGAGCAGGCCGCCGAGCAGGAAGTACAGCTGCCGCAAGCCCATCAGGGCGAACGCGTTGGCGGCGAAGACGAGGAACGGCTCCTTGGTGAGGCCGAAGATCGCCGGGATCGAGTCGAGCGCGAACAGCAGGTCGGTCGTGCCGATCGCGACGATCACGATGAACATCGGGGTCACGAAGCGCTTGCCGTTGAGCTTGATGAACGACTTGGCGTCGTGGTAGTCGTCCGTGACCGGGAAGACCTTCCGCACCAGGCGAAGCGCGGTGTTCTCCTTGAAGTCGTCCTCTTCCTCGTCGTGGTTCGTCCTCGCCAGGTTGTAGGCGGTGTAGATGAGGAACGCGCCGAAGATGTAGAAGACCCAGCTGAACTGCGCGATGACCGCGGCGCCGACCGCGATGAAGAGGCCGCGCATGACCAGCGCCATCAGGATGCCGATCAGGAGCACCTTGTGCTGGTGGATCGACGGCACCTTGAACGTGGTCATGATGATCAGGAAGATGAAGAGGTTGTCGACGCTGAGCGAGTACTCGGTGATGTACCCGGCGAAGAACTCCGTGGCGGGCTGACTGCCCGCGAAGTACCAGAGCCCCGCTCCGAAGGCGATGGCCACGGCGACGTAGAACGCCACCCAGCGGCCCGCTTCGCCGATGGTGACCTCGTGCGGTTTGCGGTCGACGATGACGAGGTCGACGGCCAGGAGGACGAGGAGACCAGCGATCGTGGCGATCCACAGCCACGCGGGAACTACCATTATTCCAACCTCCGGACAGGC
Source organism: Umezawaea sp. (assembly GCA_035559015.1). GTDB lineage: Bacteria > Actinomycetota > Actinomycetes > Mycobacteriales > Pseudonocardiaceae > Umezawaea. The sequence continues at coordinate 2,821 of DATMCA010001753.1, forward strand.
GCACGCCAATGCCCGGAGGTCTCCTCCACCAGGCGGTCGTTCTGCCCGGCCAACGGCACCGGGTGCTCTCAGGTCGAGCACCGTGCTGACGACACCGCTGCGTTGGGAGTACTCCCCTCCACGCTCGCCCTGAGTCTGTCCCACCGAGGGCACCCCGCGCCACCCGTCGTGACCAGACGCACCCGTTTCGTTCGATTTCACCCGAACGATGCCCCGGTTCTTCCACCAGCCGAAATGCCGGAGGCCCTGAGAGGCCCGCCCCATAACCTTCAGCGCGTTCTCAGCAAACCTCCAATAAGGTCAACACGTGTCCCACCTCTCCCGCCTCCGCGGCAGGTGGTCTCTCCCCATCGTGCTCGTGGTGCTCGCCCTCATCGGCGGCACCGTGTTCTGGACACGATCGGAAGACGCCCCTCCGCCGGTGAGCACCCGTGACGCGGTGATCGACGTTCCGGAAAGTCCTGGGAGCTCCCAGACGATCCAGATCGACACCACGCTGTACCTGCCCGCCCAGACGCCCGCGCCCGCCGTCCTGCTCCCGCACGGTTTCGGCGGGAGCAAGGCCAGCGTGGCCGGCCAGGCCACCGAGCTGGCCCAACGCGGGTTCGTCGTCCTCGCCTACTCGGCGCGCGGCTTCGGCCGCAGCACCGGCAAGATCGCGCTGAACTCCCTCGACTACGAGGTGAAGGACGCCCAGAAGCTGCTCGACTGGCTGGCCACCCGCGAGGAGGTGCAGACCGACGGCCCCGGCGACCCCAGGGTCGGCGTGACCGGCGGCTCCTACGGCGGCTCGCTGTCGCTGCTGCTGGCCGGTGTCGACCCCCGCGTCGACACCCTCGCGCCGGTCATCACCTACAACGACCTCTCGCAGGCGCTGATCCCGAACTCCGGCACCGCGGCCACCGCCGACGGCACGACCCCGGCGGGTCGGGAGTTCGGCGCGGACGGCGTGTTCAAGCGCTCGTGGGCGGGCATCTTCTTCTCCGCGGGCCTGTCCGGCAGCGAGGGCGCGAGCCCCGGCCAGGAGGCCCCGGAGCCCGGCCAGGAGGACGACGCGGTCGGCAACGCCACCGCGGCGGCCGGTTCCGTGGCCGCGCAGGGCCGCCAGCCCGGCGGCAGCGGCAACGCCCCGACGCCCGACGCGTGCGGCCGGTTCACCCCCGAGGTGTGCGCCGCCTACACCGAGGTCGCGACCACCGGCAAGGCCAGTGCGGCGACGCTGAAGCTGCTGCGCGACGCCTCCCCCGTGGCCGTCACCGGCAAGATCAAGCAGCCGACGCTGATCGTGCAGGGCGAGCAGGACACCCTGTTCGGCCTCGACCAGGCCGACGCCAACGCCCGGCAGATCGCCGCGAACGGCGCCAAGGTCAAGGTCGTCTGGTACGCGGGCGGCCACGACGGCGGCAGCCCCGGCGCGTCGCTGCGCGGCGAGATCGCCGACTGGATGGCGTTCCACCTCCAGGACAAGGGCACCGACCCCGGCACCGGCTTCGAGTACGCGGTGCAGGGCGCGTTCCGCACCAACGGCACGTCGTCGCTGCGGACCGTCACCACGGCGGGCTACCCCGGTCTCACCGGGGGCTCGTCGACGCAGCGGACCGCGCTGCCGCTCCAGGGCCGTGAGCAGGTCGTGGTCAACCCGGCGGGCGGCAACCCGGCCGCGGTGAGCAGCCTGCCCGGCTTCGGCTCGGTGCTCAGCGGGTCGAACTCGCTGTCCAGCAGGCTGTCGATCGACCTGCCCGGCCAGGCGGCCGTGTTCAGCTCCGAGCAGCTCACCTCGCAGGTGCTGGTCGCGGGCTCCCCCACGGTGAAGCTGCGGGTCGCGGCGGTGCCCGGCCAGCCGGTGCCCGCCGACGGCGCGGTGCTGTTCGTGAAGTTCTACGACGCCGACCAGAACGGCAACCGCACGCTGCCCGGCGCGGCCGTGGCCCCCGTGCGGATCACGTCGCTGCCCGCCGACGGCACCCCGGTCGACGTGACCGTGAACCTCGCGGGCTTCGTGCGCCCGGTCGAGAGCAACCACCGCGTGCAGTTGGTCGTGGCGACCACGGACCAGTCGTACGCGAACACAGAGACGCCCGCCGCCTACCGGATCTCGTTGGCGGACAACAACATCCAGCTGCCGGTCGTGCCGGGCACCAACGCCGTCACGAGCACGTCGACCACCGCGCTGTGGGGCATCGGCATCGTGCTGCTGGCCTTCGTCGCGGTCGGTGTCGTGGCCGCGTTCCGGCGCAGGCTCGCCGCGGACGTCGACCCCGAGCTGCTGACGGTGCCGCTGGTCATCGAGAACCTGACCAAGTCCTACCCCGGCAAACTCACCGCCGTGAAGGACCTGTCCTTCCGGGTCGAGCACGGCCAGGTGCTGGGCCTGCTCGGGCCGAACGGCGCGGGCAAGACCACCACGCTGCGGATGCTGATGGGCCTGATCCACCCGACCGAGGGCGGCATCAGGGTCTTCGGGCACAAGGTGACGCCCGGCGCGCCCGTGCTGTCCCGCATCGGGTCGTTCGTCGAGGGCGCGGGCTTCCTGCCGCACCTGTCCGGCACGGCGAACCTGCACCTGTACTGGGCGGCCACCGGCCGACCGGTCGAGCAGGCGCACTTCGAGGAGGCCCTGGAGATCGCGGGTCTCGGCAACGCCGTGAACCGCAAGGTCCGCACGTACAGCCAGGGCATGCGGCAGCGGCTGGCCATCGCCCAGGCGATGCTCGGCCTGCCGGACCTGCTCGTGCTGGACGAGCCGACCAACGGCCTCGACCCGCCCCAGATCCACCAGATGCGCGACGTGCTGCGCCGCTACGCGGCGGCGGGCCGGACGGTGCTGGTCTCCAGCCACCTGCTGGCCGAGGTCGAGCAGACGTGCAGCCACGTCGTGGTGATGCACAAGGGCCGGCTCGTGGCGGCCGGGCTGGTCGAGGACATCGCCCAGGGCGGCGGCGAGGCCACGTTCAAGGTCGACGAGCCGATGCAGGCCGCGACCGTGCTCCGTGGTCTCGACGGCGTGCAGGACGTGCACGTCGACGGTGAACTCGTGCACGCGGGCCTCAACGGCACGCCCCGTGCGGTCGCGCTCGGCGAGCTGGTGAAGGCCGGGATCATGGTCGACCAGGTCGGTCCGCGGCGCAGGCTGGAGGACGCGTTCCTGGAGCTCGTCGGAGAGGGGAGTTCGTCGTGAGCGAGCAAGAACAAGGCGCGAGCGGCGTCCACACCGACTCGGCCGCGATCGACGACCTGACCACGGCCGTCGCGAGCGAGGTGAACGCGGTCGCGCCGGACGGCTCGACCGTCGGCTACCGCGCCCGCAAGACGCTGCCGCTGCGGGTGGAGCTGATCCGCCAGCTCCGGCGGCGCCGGACCCAGCTCGTGCTGGCGTTCCTGGTGCTGCTGCCGTTCATCCTGGTGATCTCGTTCGAGCTGGGCGAGTCGTCGCCGAACCGCCGGTCCGGCGGGTTCGTCGACCTGGCCACGGCCAGCGGCGTGAACTTCGTGCTGCTGACGCTGTTCGTGACGAGCAGCTTCCTGCTGCCGATGATCGTGGCGCTGTTCTTCGGCGACACGATCGCCAGCGAGGCGTCGTGGTCGAGCCTGAAGTACCTGCTCGCCGCGCCGATCCCGCGGCACCGGCTGCTGCGCCGCAAGGCCATCTCGTCCGGTCTGCTGTCGCTGTTCGCGCTGATCCTGCTGCCCGCGGTCGCGCTGGCCGTCGGCGTCGTCTGGTACGGCTCCGGTGAACTGGTCAGCCCCACGGGTGAGGCCGCGTCGTTCGGCGACGGCGTCACCGCGCTGGTGCTCGCGGTCGGCTACATCGCGCTGCACCTGTTCTGGGTCGCGGGCCTGGCGCTGTTCCTGTCCGTCGCCACCGACGCGCCTCTCGGCGCCGTCGGCGGCGCGGTGCTGGCGTCGATCCTGTCGCAGATCCTCGACCAGATCACCGCCCTCGGCGACCTGCGGCAGTACCTGCCGACGCACTACGCGCTGTCGTGGGCGGACCTGCTGTCGACGGACATCGACTGGACCGAGATGACCAAGGGCGTGTTCTCGGCACTGGTGTACGGCGGGCTGTTCACGCTACTGGCCGCCCGCCGGTTCACCACGAAGGACGTCACCAGCTAGGACACCGAGCCGACCGGCTAGTGCACGCAGAACTCGTTGCCCTCGGGGTCCTGCAGAACCGTGCACCTGCCGGTCGGCTCGTCCACCTCCGCGATCACCTTCGCGCCCGCGTCGACCAACTTCGCCACGTGCCCCGCCTTGTCCGGCCCCGGATCCACGTCGAGGTGCACCCGGTTCTTCGCGCTCTTCCCCTCCGGCACCTTCTGGATGTAGATCCGCGGCCCCACACCGTCCGGGTCCACCAGCGCCGTCTGGTCGTTCCACCGCTCTTCCGGCAGGTTGATCTTCCGCCCGAAGTCCTCCCAACT
>DATMCA010001754.1:0-4473 GCA_035559015.1 Umezawaea sp.
GCCGGGTGCCGCGTGCGATGGCGACCGGGTAGTAGGAGTCCGTCAACTCGACCGGTCTGCCGTCGAGCGACATCACCCGTCGCCGCACCACTACCAGCTCACCCTCCGCCACCGAGAGCGCTTCGGCGACCTCCCGAGGCGGCTCGACCTCGGCGACCTCCCGCAGCCGCTGCCCCGGCTTGGCCCCCACGCTGCTCGGCTTCCGCCGCCCGGGCATCGCCCGTGCCGGGTGTCACATAGGCCGTCGACCTGCTGACCCACCGATCTTGGCTGGTCATGGTGGCCCTCCAGTGTCGAGTGCCCGCTCACCGTAGTCGAAAGGCGTCAAGGTGCACCCGACGGAGCGATACCACCTTTCGGATATCGCATTCAAGCCCCGCCCCGATCCCACTACGCCAGCGCGCGCAACACCCGCGTAGGGGTGCGGGTTCCGGCGATCGACGCGACCATCTCCACGGTCCGCCGGGTCTGCCGGACCTCGTGCGCGCGGAACACCCGTGCTCCCGTCCACGCCGCCACGGCGGTCGCCGCCAAGGTGCCGTCGACCCGGTCCCCGACCTCCGCGCCCAGCGTCTCGCCGATGAAGTCCTTGTTGGACAGCGCCATCAGCACCGGCCACCCCGTGCCGACCAGTTCGTCCAAGCGCCGCAACAACTCCAGCCCGTGCCAGGTGTTCTTGCCGAAGTCGTGGGTCGGGTCGATCAGCACGCCTTCCCGCGGGACCCCCAGTGCCACCACGCGTTCGGCCCGCTCGACCAGTTCGGCCACGACGGACGCGACCACGTCGGTGTAGCGGGGTCGGTGGGGGTCGGTGCGCGGGGCGAGGCCGCCGGTGTGGGAGCAGACGATGCCGACGCCGAACTCGGCCGCGACCTCGGCGAGCTTCGGGTCGGCGCCGGCCCACGTGTCGTTGAGCAGGTCGGCGCCCGCGAGGCACACCTCGCGGCCCACCTCGTGCCGCCAGGTGTCGACGCTGATCACCAGGTCGGGGTACCGCGACCGGACGCGGGCGACGAAGGGCACGACGCGGCGGGCTTCCTCGGTGGCGTCGACGACCTCGCCCTTCGCCCCCGCCCGGACACCGCCGATGTCGATGACGTCCGCGCCCTCCGCCACGGCCCGGTCGACGGCCGCCAGCGCGGCGTCGTCGGCGAACGTGGCGCCGCCGTCGTAGAAGGAATCCCTGGTCCGGTTCACGATCGCCATCACCAGAGCGCGGTCGTCCGGGGTCTCGCGTGTACCGAATCGCACTCGCTTCACAAGGCCTGATGCTGCCACGCCTGGTTAAAAGTGAACTGGATCACAGCTATTGCTACTTGGAAGTAGGAACTGTTTACTCACCAGTAACCCACACGTGATCCAGGTCACGGTTCAACGGGAGGACCTCGTGCGCCGATCACTCGTCCTGCTCCTGACCACGCTCCTCGCGATAGGCCTGCTCACCCCTGTCGCGCAGGCCGCGGGCTTCAGCACCACCTACCGGACCATCCCCGGCGCGGGCGGCACGCCCATCCGCGCCTTCGTGATCGAGCCGACCGGCCGCGGCAGCGGTCCGTTCCCCCTGCTCGTGCTGCCGTCGAGCTGGGGCATCAACAACATCGAGTACGTCGGCGCGGCCGCGAAGTTCGCCTACGAGTCCGGGTACGTGGTGGTCAGCTACACGAGCCGCGGCTTCTACGACTCCGGCGGCGAGATCGACGTCGCCGGTCCGGACACCGTCGCGGACGTGAGCAAGGTGATCGACTGGGCGGTCGGCAACGCCAAGGGCGACGCCGGCAAGGTCGGCGTCGCGGGCATCTCCTACGGCGCCGGGCAGGCCCTGCTGGCCGCGGCCGCCGACCCGCGGATCAAGGCCGTCGCGGCGCTCAGCACGTGGACCGACCTGGCCCGCTCGCTCTACCCCAACGAGACCGTGAACAGCCAAGCCGTCGAGGTCCTGCTGGCCGCGGGCAACCTCGTCGGACGGCCGGGACCGGTGCTGCGGCAGGCCGAGGACGCCTACCGCAACGGCCGGTTCAACGAGGTCGTGCCGATCTCCGAGTCGAGGTCGGCGGCGAACAAGGTCGCCGCGATCAACGCCAACCGCACCGCCGTGATGATCGGCAACGCCTGGAACGACGGCATCTTCGCACCGGGTCAGGTCACCGACCTGTTCGCGAAGCTCACCGGCCCCAAGCGCCTGATGCTCTCCCCCGGCGACCACGCGACCGCCGAGCTGTTCGGCGCGGCGGGGCTGCCCAACGAGATCTGGGAGTCGGTCGGCCGCTGGTTCGACAAGCACGTGCGCGGCGTCGACAACGGCATCGACCGGGAGAACCCGGTCAACCTGAAGCCGAACAACGGGGGTGGCTGGCGCACGTTCCCCAGTTGGTCGGCGGCGACGGCGGCGCAGGACACCCTGTACCTGACCGGTCCGTCCTGGGGCACCGGCTCGCTCGCCACCACGACGGCCACGGGCTGGCAGAACCGCATCGCCGCGGGCTGGCCGACGGTCGCCGACAGCGGGACGATCCTGCTCAGCGGCGCTCTCCAGGGCTTCCTCAACATCCCGACCGGCGTCTCCATGCCGCTGGTGGACCGCAACGCCGCCGCCGTCTGGTGGGGCCCGACGTACTCGCGGACCACCACCGTCAGCGGCGCACCGAAGCTGCACGTCACCGTCACGCCGAGCGCGCCGACCACCACCCTGTACGCCTACCTCTACGACGTCGGCTCGGTCGGCCTGGGCGCACTCGTCACGCACAAGCCGTTCACCCTGCGCGACGTCGCTCCGGGTGTCGCGAAGACGGTGGACCTGGAGCTCGAACCGGCACTGTGGGACGTCCCCGCGGGCCATCGCCTGGTGCTGGTGGTCGACACCGTCGACCCCCGGTACCTCAGCGAGAGCTCGCTCGGCCAGAGCGCGACCTTCAGCTCCCCGGCGGCGGACCCGTCCTGGCTGCGGGTCCCTCGCGGATGAGCCTCTCGTCGGACGGCAGGGCGACCAGCCCCCTGCCGTCCGGCGGGCTCGTCCGCGCCAGTTCCAACGCCACGTCCACCTGGTCGGAGTGGTGCAGCCCGGCCACCGCGTCCAGGTCGAACCACTCGGCCATGTCCGACGACCCGCCCACCTCGTACCGCAGCTCACCACCCGTGACGCGAGCTTCGTAGATGATCCTCAACCCGTGGAAGTCGACCTCCCCGCCGGGCCTGTCGAACAACCGGCGAACCGTGTGCACGCCCAACAACCGCTGCACCTCGATCGAGTACCCGGTCTCCTCGTCGACCTCGCGGATCACCGCTTCGTACGGATCCTCACCGTGATCGATACCCCCACCGGGCAACGTCCAGCGCTTCCCATCGGGCCCGACCCACCGGGAGAGCAGGATCTGCCCGTCCCGGACGCACAGCGCGTACGCGGCGACCCTGAGCTGTTTGGTGATCTCCACGATCACCATCCTGACAGCAGATGACAGCCATCGGTGTTTGGATCTGCACATGACCACCCAGGTGAAGGCCACTTTCACGATCACCCGCTGGGACGAGTCGGCGTACGAGACCGGCGAGCCGAAGCTCGCCTCGGTAACCGTCGGCAAAACGTTCACCGGCTCCCTGGAAGGCACGAGCACCGCCCAACTGCTCACCTGCACGGCCGAGAACGGCTCCGCGGGCTACGTCGCCTCCGAACAGTTCACCGGCACCCTGGACGGCCGCACGGGCACCTTCGTCCTCCAACACGGCGCCACCATGTCCCACTCGGGCCCGTCCTTCTTCGGCCACGTGGTCCCCGGCTCAGCCACCGGCGACCTCAAGGGCCTCACCGGCACAGCCCGCATGGAACACGAACTCATCACCCTGGACTACGACCTTGCCTGACCACGTAGACCGCGCCCAGGTACTCGCCTACCGCGTGGCAACCCACCAGTTCGACCGCAGGTCGACAACCTTGAACATCTTCGACCTCGGCGTGCAGGACTCCGAACGCTCAGCCGCCGCAGCCCTGGCCGCCCGCCTAACCAAGGACCCCGACCTCACCGACTACACGACAACGTGGACCGTCCGAGGCGCCCCACACCTCCACCGCCCAGCAGACATGCCCACCCTCGCAGCCCGCCTCTGGCCACTCAGCGATGCGGACGCCACAACAAGAATGTCCCGCCCACGAGGCGTCACAGAAGGCAGAGCAGCCCTGACCGCAGTAGCGGAAGCACTGCGCAAGGTCGTCACCAAGCCCATGACCAAGGGCGAGGCCAGCGGCCAAATCACCCCGCTGATCCCCAAGGAACTAACGGCGTGGTGCCGAGGCTGCGACACAACCCACGTACAAGACCCGATCTTCAGACTGGCAGTACTCCCAGCCGGCCTCATATTCGACACCACGCAAAAAACCGTCACCTTCAAACCCATGCCAAAACGACAAAAAATCCCAACAGAAACAAAAGGCTTCACCGACCTACTACAAGCCTACCTGCACCTACACGGCCCAGCAGGCCC
>DATMCA010001755.1:0-3495 GCA_035559015.1 Umezawaea sp.
ACGTCATCCGCAACGAGTACCCGCCGGTGTCCGCGCGGCTCGACGACCCGCTGCACGTCGGGCCGACGGTGACCTGGAACTGCCGCAGCAGCAGCGCTTCCCGGTTCGCGTCGGTCGAGTCGCCGCCGTAGCCGTCGATGAACGCGGTCGGCGAGCTGCACGTCACGCGGACCACGACCCCACCCGGTGTGGAGGACGGTGTCCTGGCGCTGCACGACCCCGCCGCCGTCGCCTGGCCCGCCGCCAGGACCGATCCGCCCAGGACCAGTACCGCGGTCAGCAAAACCCTTGCCCGCATGAGGTTTCCTCCGTCCGACACGGCACCACTCTGGCATCGACGCGCGCCCGCCGACAGCGGCGGTCGACCCAACGCCCGCTGGTCGGAACGCAGTCCGGCGACCACGCGTTCGGCTCAGGGACAGGCCGGTTCGGACCCCTGCGGTCGCGGCGTCACCGGTCGGGCAGGCCGGCCAGCAGCGCGCGCACCTCCTCGACCTCCCGCGACTTCACACCGTCCAACAGGGCCAGTGAACGCCGCAGGCACGTCCGGGCCGCCGCGTGCTCGCCCGTCGCGAGGTGGGCGCGACCCAGCTGGTGCAGGGTGCGACCGTGCTCGTGGGCCTCGCCGCTGGCGGCGAACACCTCCGCGGCCCGTGACAGGGCGGCGGTCGCGGCGACCGCGTCGCCCTCGGCGAGGTGGGTCGAACCGAGGCTCGCCCGCACGATCGCCTCGCGGATCGGGTCCTTCAGCTCCCGCGCCAGGGCGAGGGCGTCCGTGTGCGCGGCGATGGCGGCCGGGTAGTCGGCGGCGGCCCGGTGGGTGCAGGCGAGGTCGTCGGTGACGTCGAACTCGAAGTGCCGGTCGCCGAGTTCCCTGGCGACGGCGAGCGCCCGGAGGTCGTGGTCGACGGCCAGGTCGGTGCGGCCCAGTTCGCGGTGCACCGAGGCGATGTTGACCAGCGCGTAGCCCTCCACCCGCCGGTCCACGTCGTGGCTGCGGTCCCGCGCCTCCTCGTAGCACGCGACCGCCTCCGACAGCCTCCCCGCGACGTGGTGCGCCACACCCAGGTTGACCAGGGTGAACAGCTCGCCCCGGCGGTCGCCCGCCTCGCGGAACAACGCGACCGCCTCGACGTAGAGGCCGGTGCTGGTGGCCCCGTCGTAGCAGCCGACCGACCGCGCGAGGCCCTGGAGGACGTACGCCCGCATGACGAGGTCGCCCGTTCGCCGGGTCACCTCGCGGGCCAGGCGAAGGCACTCCTCCCACTGCTCGCTCACGCCGCGCTCGTTGAACGCCGACTGCGACGCCTGCACCATCAGCACGCCCAGGTCGTCCAGCGCGGGATCGGTCAACGCCTGGCGCATCAGGGACGTCGTGTTCGCCCGCTCCGCCTCCATCCACGCCAACGCGCGCTCCGGCGACGTGATCGACACGCCGGGCTCGTCCTCGGTGTCGTTCCTCCACTGCTTGGCCGTCGGCCTCATCACCACGGCCGCACGGCGGGTGCACGCCAGGTACCACCGCAGCACCCGGCGCAGGGCGGCCGTCCGGACCGGCTCCGGGTCGGCCTCGGCGCGGCGCGCGGCGTACAGCCGGACCAGGTCGTGCATCGCGTGGTGCGAGCCGTGCCGGTGGTCGACCAGGTGGACGCGCCGCAGGTCGGCCAGGGCCGCTTCGGCGACGGCCTCGTCCACGTCGAGCAGGCGCGCGGCGACCGCCGTCGGGAAGTCCGCGCTCTCCAGCAGGCCGAGGGAGCGGAACAACGTCGACGCGCGGTCGCCCAGCAGGTCGACGCTCAGCCCGATGCTCGCGGCCACCGACAGGTCGTCCACCTCGAACTCGTCCAGCCCGCGGTCGTCCTCGGTGCCCCAGCCGTTCCGGATCCCGGCGCGGGCGCCCGCGACCCGCAGCGCCAGGGGGAGACCGCCGCACAGCCGGGCCAGGGCGCGTGCCCCGGCGGTGTCGGCCGAGCCCGCCACCCGGCACAGCAGCGCGACCGACTCCGCCTCGGACAGCGGGTCGAGCCTGCACGCGCGCACGCCGGGCAGGACCGCCATGTTGTGCCTGCTGGTGATCAGGACGGCGCAGCCGGGCGAGCCGGGCAGCAGCGGCCGGACGTGCGCCGGGTCCCGCGCGTTGTCCAGCACCACCAGCATCCTCCGGTCGGCGAGCAGGGTGCGGAACAGCGCCGCGCGCTCCCGTTCGGTGTTGGGCAGCGACGCCTCCGGCACGCCGAGCGCGCGCAGCACCTCGGCGAGCGCCTCACCCGGCGGGACCGGGCCGGGGCTCGCGCCGCGCAGGTCGAGGTGGAGCTGGCCGTCCGGGAACAGGTGCCGCACCAGGTGGCCTACGTGCACGGCGAGCGCGGTCTTGCCCATGCCGCCCGCACCGGTGATCGCGCACACCACCGTCACACCGCCCGACTCCGAGAGGAACCCGCGGACCTGAGCGGTGTCGTCGCGGCGGCCGGTGAAGTCGGCGGTGTCCGGTGGTAGCTGCGCGGGAACCGCGACGACGGGCGTCGCCCGTGCGCGGGGCACCTCCTGGCGCAGGACCCGTTGCCGCGCGGCCATCAGCACGTCGTCGGGGTCCAGTCCCAGCTCGTCGGCCAGCTCGCGCCGGGTGGTCTCGAACACCCGCAGGGCCGCCGCCGTCTGGCCGTCCGCCGCCAGCGCGAGCATCAGCTTCGCCAGCACCCCGCTGTGCAGCGGTTCGACGGTGGCGAGGTGCCGCAGGCGGGACAGCACGACCTCGGGTTCGCCCAGGTCCAGCGCGACGTCCGCGAGGTCGAGGACGGCCGTGGTGCGCTCGAACCGGATCGCGGCGACCTCGGGCAACGACTGGAGGTCCTCGAAGTCCGCCAGCGGCTCGCCCCGGAACAGCCGTGCCGCCCGCTCCAGCAGGTCCAGTTCGGCGGCCGGGTCGGTGGCCAGCGATGCCCGCCGCACCAGCGACCGGAACTCCAGCAGGTCGTGCTCGTCGTCCTCGACGACCAGCCGGTACCGCCTGCCCTCGGACACCAGCAGCTCACGCCGCCGGGCGGGGCGGCCGACGTGCAACGCGCGCCGGAGTTGGCTCACGTAGGTCGGGATCAGGCTCGCGGACCCGTCGGGCGACGACCCGCCCCAGACCGCTTCGGCGATCGCGTCGCGGTGCACGGGCGTGTTGGGGGACAGGGCGAGGACCGCCAGCACCGCGCGCTGCTTCGGCGGGCCGAGGTCGACCGGCCTGGCCCGCACCGACACCTCCAGCGGTCCGAGCACCCGCAGCCGCAGCGCGCTGCCGACGTGCGGGGCGAGTTCCTCCGCCGACAGGCCCAGCACCGTGCCGAGCTTGCGGATCGCCGCGGGCCGGGGCGACCTGGTGCGCCCCTGCTCGATGTCGCGCACCGCGCCCACGCTGAGGCCCGCCCGCTCCGCGAGCTCCCGCTGGGTGATCACCGCCGCCCGCCGCCGCGCCGCGATGACCTCGCCCAACCCGGCGCCCGGTTCGTC
>DATMCA010001756.1:0-5627 GCA_035559015.1 Umezawaea sp.
CCGACGCGCACACTGGCGTCGGCTCGCGCGCCGGTGACGACCGCGGTCGCGGGCGGTCTGGCGAGGGTGACGCTCATGCGGGCGTCCCGCGACCGTGCGCGCCGGCGAGGGCCCGCGGCGTGGGCGGGGGTACCCGCCGGGTGGCCTCGACGTGGTCCATGAGCTCTCCTCGGGTCGGATGGTGACCACCAGGTTCGGCGGCGATCCCGTGTCCCGCGCATGAGCGACCTGTGAGCCCGCTGTGCGGCGAGCCGACGGGTCAGCCCTCGTGATCGGCGCGGGGGGCGGTGTAGTGCGTCTCGGCCCAGGCCGCGCGGGCGCCGGAGTCGCCGATGCGGGCGACCTGGACCCCGGACACGACGGCCGAGAGCACGGTCACCCCGGCCAAGGCGATGACGAGTGGTTTGGGCGCACGGCTGGTGGCGGCCGGCTCGTCGTGACGGGTGAACCAGACCAGGGCGGTGGAGACGACGAGCAGGACGGCGACGAAGACGAGCAGTTGGTCGCCGAGCTGGGCGTGTTCGCGGATCAGGTCGGTGGGGACGAGTCGGTCGCGCAGGGCTTCCCCGCTGCCACCGGCGATCGGGACGGAGATCGTGGCCGCGGCGGTCACGCCCACGACCAGCCACCCGTAACGGCGGCGGGCCGCGGGCCAGAGCGCCACCACGACGGTTCCCAGCACGGCCAGCGGGACCAGGACGACGACGGCGTGGACGACGAGAACGTGCAGGGGCAGTCCGAAGACGAAGGCGGGCATGTCGTCCCTTGGGGCTCGGTGGTGGTCGGCCCGGTCAGGATGTCGGGGAAATCTTGGAGTCTCCTGGGAAGCCGGGGAGCGTGAGCCGGAACCGGGCGCCGTGCCCGATCGAGGTGGCGGTGATGGTGCCGCGGTGCCGGGCGGCGATCTCGCTGACCAGGGCGAGGCCGAGGCCGTAGCGCCTGCGGCCGGTGACGACCCGGTCCGGGGCGGTGGCGAAGCGGTCGAACAGCGTCGGCAGCACCTCGGGCGCGATACCGGCCCCGTCGTCGGTGACGTCGAGCTCGACCAGACCCCGTTCGGCGCGCAGTTCGACGACGACCTCACCGGTCGCGTGGCGGACCGCGTTGTCGAGCAGGGCGGTCACCGCGCGGGCCAGGCTCGTGGACGACCCGAGGACCCGCGCGGCTCCCCCGGAGCGGGTGGTGAGCAGGATGCCGCGGTCGCGCGCTTCGACACCCGCGCTCTCCACGGCCCTGGCGACCACGACGTCGAGGTCGACGACCTCGGGAGCCTCGTGTTCCCTGGGGTCCGCGGCCAGCAGCAGGTCGTCGAGGATCGCGGCGAGGTGCTCGGCGTCGCGAACCAGCCGGTCCACGTCGGGTGCCACGTCGGAGCCGGTCCGCAGTGCGCGTTGGATCAGCTGGGCCCTGGTGCTGAGCAACGTGAGGGGAGTGCGCAGCTCGTGTCCCGCGTCGGCGACGAACCGGCGCTGACGGGCCAGCGCGCCCGCCAGCGGCACGACCGCGCGGCGACCGAGCCAGGCGCCGATGCCCGCGGCGGCGAGCAGTCCGAGACCTCCGACGAGGACCAGGGCCTTGAGCATCCGCGCGCGCTGGAGGTGGTCCTCGCGCAGGTCGAGGACCACCTGGACGGCGCCGTCGTCCGAAGGCTCGGTGCGCACGCGGTACTCGCGGCCGTCAACCCGGCGGTCCCCGGACCGCGACGTCCGGTCGGCCGCGCTGCCGCGCAGGCTCGCCTCGTCGGCGGCTCCCGCCGGGATCCCGGGGGTCGCGGTCACGACGCCCCCGCGCAGGACCACGAGCCACGTCCCGGCGGGCGGGTCGACGACGTCGTCGGCCTTGGCGATGGCACCGGCCATCAGCGAATCGTCGTCGCTGTGCTGGTTGCGGAGCACCACCAGCAGGGCGATGGCGCCGAGCACGAACACCGCGACCGCGACGGCCAGGGTCGTCTGCGCGGCGACGCGGAACGCGGTGCGGCGCAGCAGCGCGTCGTCGGCGGACCTCACCGGACCCGGCCGAGCCGGTAGCCGCGTCCGCGGACGGTCGCCACGACGTCGGGGCCGAGTTTGCGGCGCAGGTAGTGCACGTAGCTCTCCACGACCTCCGACTGGGCGTCCTCGAACACCAGGCCGCGCAGGTCGTCCCGCGTGAACACGCGGGACGGCCGGGTCGCCAGGGTGACCAGCAGGGCGCATTCGCGTTCCGACAGCGACACCACCCGGTCGCCGACGGTGGCCTCCCGGCCGTCGACGTCCAGCGACCCTCCGGGCAGCGGGAGGGTGCGGGCGGTGTCGAGGTGCCTGCGGCGCAGCGCCCGCAGGCGGGCCAGCAACTCGTCGACGTCGAACGGTTTGCCCAGGTAGTCCTCGGCTCCCGCGTCGAGCCCGGCGACCCGGTCGGCGGGGTTGCCCAACGCCGAGAGCACCAGCACCGGCGTGGTCATCCCCCGGCCCCGCCAGCGGGCGAGCAGGTCGAGCCCCTCGATCGCGGGCAGGCCGCGGTCGAGCACGACCACGTCGTAGGCGCGGGTGAGACCGAGGTGCAGCCCGCGCTGCCCGTCCTCCGCGACGTCGACCCGGTAGCCCTCCTCGGCCAGCAGCCGGGCCAGCATCGCGGTCAGCTCGGGCTCGTCCTCGACCAGCAGCACCCTGGCGGGCACGTCGTCGGCATCCACACCGGGCATTCTCACCGCACGACCACCTCCCCGCGCGGGCGCGGCCCGCGCAACGGACGAGCCGCGACGGTACCCGCCGTCCTCGGCGGGTCGCGATCGCGGATCAGCCCTCGGCTGCCCGGCCGCTCGGGGCCTTCGGCGTCGACAACGCCGAGACGGCGACGCTCGCCAGCATCGCCGCGAGGATCGCCGCCCCCTCCCACGGCGCGAGCAGGTGGCCGCCGGTCCCGATGGTCACGGCCGCGACCGGCACGCCCAACTGCGCGCCCGCGAGCACCGCCAGCGGCAACGGCTGCCCGACGAACCACGCGGCGGCGTGCACCACCACGGCTCCCAATGCCAGCAACGCGGCCAGGGCGATCATCCTCGGCTGGTCGACCAGCGCCCGCAGGTCCACCGACGCGCCCAGCCAGACGAAGAACACCGGGGCCAGGAACCCGTCGGTCACCGCGAACAGCTGGCACCCGAGCGCGCTTGGAGATCGCCGGCAGAGGTCCCGCCGGCCCGACCACGAGCACCAGCACCAACCCCGGCAGGCTCATCCCGCCTCCCAGCGCCGCCGCCCGACCCGCCCAAGGAAAGCAGGGCACGGGCGACGCCGCGACACCAAAGCGCGGCAGGGCCGGGGCGCTCCGACCGCGTGACGCGGTGGCCGACCCCGACGCGGACGGGGTCGGCGCGATCAGCTCCGGCCCGCCGACCGGGCGCGCAGGCGCCACAGTTCGTCGGCGCCCCACACGAGAACCGGGAACACCGGGAGCAGGGCGAGGTGCGCGAGCGGGGGCAGCGCGGTGCCGAAGACGTCCTGGAGCACCGGCACCGCGACCACGACGGCGGCGAACACGACCTCGAACAGGATTCCCCACAGCAGCAGGTGGTTGCTGAACGACCCGATGGCGCGCAGGGAGGCGAACTGGGTGCGGGCCGCGAACGCGGTGCCGATCTGGCAGGCGACGATGCCGAGGAACGACATGGTGGTCGCCTGGACCCAGGTGTGGTGCAACGGGTCGCCGAGCCCGACCGGGGCACCGGGGTGCCAGCCCCCGGCGTACAGGGTGAGGAAGAACCCGCCCAGCACGAGCAGCGCCGAGAGCCCGCCCAGGAGCCCCCAGGCCCGGCCGAGCATCCGACCGTCGATGACGTTGTCGGTCCTGGCCCGCGGTGGGCGGTCCATCAGGCCGGGCTCGGCGGGTTCGCGGCCGAGCGCGAGGGCGGGCAAGGTTTCCGTGCCGAGGTCGATCGCGAGGATCTGGAGCACGGTCAGCGGGAGGGGGATCATGCCGCCCGACAGCGCGAACAGCAGGAAGGGCACGACCTCCGGGGTGGCGTGGGCGAAGATGTAGACGATGAACTTGCGGACGTTGTCGTAGACCCGCCTGCCCGCTTCCACCGCCGTGACGATGGAGGCGAAGTTGTCGTCGGTGAGCACCATGGTCGAGGCTTCCCTGGCGACATCGGTGCCGCTGACGCCCATGGCCACGCCGATGTCGGCGCGACGCAGCGCGGGAGCGTCGTTGACGCCGTCGCCGGTCATCGCGACCACGTGCCCCTGCGCGCGCAGGGCGTCGGCGATGCGCAGCTTCGCCTCGGGCGAACTGCGGGCGAAGACGAGTTCGCCGCCCCGCTTGAGCAGCGCGTCGAGCTCTGCCTCGCTCATCGCCTCCAGTTCGGTCCCGGTGACCACTTCCCCGCCGTCACGGGCGATGCCGACCCGGCGGGCGATCTCGGCCGCGGTCAACGCGTGGTCGCCGGTCACGACGATCAGGCGGATGCCCGCGGTGTGGCAGCGGGCCACCGCGTCGGCGACCTCGGGACGCGGCGGGTCGAACATCGCCACGACGCCGAGCAGGGTCAACTCCCGTTCGGCGGCCTCCCTGCGGGTCGGGACCTCCGCCGCGGCAGGGAGAACGCGCTGGGCGACGGCGAGCAGGCGCAGCCCCCGAGCCGCGTACCCGGCTATCACCGCGGCGACCTCGGCGCGGTCGTCGTCGGTCAGGGACCGCTCGCCGCCGTCGGGGGTCGTGATGGCGGTCGCGCGGGCCATGACCTCCTCAGGCGCGCCCTTGACGTTCACGACCCGGAGATCGCCGAACTTGTCCACTGTGGACATCATGCGCAGCGCGGGGTCGAAGTGGAACTGGCGCAAGCGGTTGCGCACACGGTGCTGGGCGTCGACGTCCGCGCCCATGTCGGACGCCGTGCGCAGCAGCGCGACCTCGGTCGGGTCTCCTGACGCCGCGTCCGGGTGCGCGGGGTCGAACTCGGCGTTCGTGCAGGCCGCGATCGCGGCGGCGAGCCGCGGTGCGAGGACGTCGCGGTCCGGGCCACCCGCCGTCCAGACATCGGTGACGCGCATGCGGTTCTGCGTCAGCGTTCCGGTCTTGTCGGTGCAGATCACCGTGGTCGAGCCCAGCGTTTCCACCGCCGAAAGGCGCTTGACCACCGCGCCGGACCTGGTGAGCACCCGAACCCCGACCGCCAACGCCAGGGTGATCGTCGGGAGCAGGCCTTCCGGCACGTTGGCGACCAGGATGCCGATCGCGAAGTTGAGGGCGTCGGGCAACGGCAGACCCGCGAGCATCCCCAACGGGAAGAACGCGAGCCCGGCCCCGATCGCGACCATCGCGATCAACCAGGCGACCCGCTTGACCTGTCGTTCGAGCGGGCTCTCCTCACGACCGACGCGTTGCGACAGCGCGGCGATCCGCCCCAGTTCGGTCCGCATCCCGGTGGCGAACACCACCGCCCTGGCCTCACCGCCGGTGCAGTTCGTGCCGCTGAACAGCAGATCGCCCGCGTCGAGCAGCGGCACCGCGGGACCGGTCAACTCGACCGAGCGGTAGGCGGGCAACGACTCCCCGTTGAGCGTGGACAGGTCGACCTCGACACCACCCTCGATCAACCGGGCGTCCGCCGAGATCCGGTCACCCTCCTCGACGACGAGCACGTC
>DATMCA010001757.1:0-13143 GCA_035559015.1 Umezawaea sp.
GACGTCGCGGGCCGGTACCGCGGCCGGATCCTGGCGGTCGAGCACGCGACGCTCGGCCTCACGCCCGCGCAGAACGCCCTCCAGGCGGCCGCGCACCTCCCGGAGGGCTCCCGGCTGCACCTGGTCAGCCACTCGCGCGGCGGCCTCGTCGGGGAGGCGTTGAGCTACGCCGCGAAGCACCAGCCCACCCTCGACACGTTCCCCGAGGGGCACCCCGACCGCGACGCCCTGCCCCGGCTGCGGGACCTGCTCGTCGACCGCGGCATCCGGGTGGAGCGCTTCGTCCGGGTCGCCTGCCCCGCCAGGGGGACCACGCTCGCCTCGCACCGCGTCGACCTGTGGGCCTCGTTCCTGTTCAACGTCTTCTCGCTCGTCCCGGTGCTGCGGGAGAGCGGGATCGCCGCGCTGGTCAAGAAGTTCCTCCTGACGTTCCTCGAACAGCGCACCGACCCGCGGATCGTGCCGGGTCTCGAAGCCCAGATGCCCGAGTCGCCGTTCCTGCGGATGCTGCTGTCCGCGCAGACGCTCGACGACGGCCTGGGCTCGATCGCCGGTGACGTGCAGGGCGCGGGCATCGCCCGACGGCTGCTGGTCCTCGGCGCGGACCTCTTCTACCGGGAGGACCACGACTACGTCGTGCCGACGTCGTCGATGTCCGGCGGGGCCACCCGGACCACGCCGCGCACCAGGTCCTTCCAGGGCGGGGACGTCAACCACGGCGCGTACTTCGCCAACGCGGACAGCAGGCGCGCGATGAACGCGTGGCTGGCGGCGAAGCCGGGGGAGAGGGTGGAGGGGTTCGAGGCCCGCGTCCCGCCCGCACCCCACGGCCGTCGGGGCGGCGTCGACGCCCTGGCGCACGGGGAGGTGCTGCTGGTGCCCGACGTGTTCGGCTGTGCGTTGAACCAGGGCGGCCTGCCGACGTGGCCGGACGTGTCGCGGTTCGTCAGCCTGCGCGCGGAGAAGGTGCTGACCGGGCAGACCAGACCGGAGGACCTGGTCCCGGCCTACGCGCCGCTGGAGAGGGCGCTGGCGGGGCGGCACCGGGTCGTGCCGTTCCCGTACAACCCCCGAGTGAGCTTCGAGCAGTCCGCGGCCCGGCTGGCGAAGCACCTCCGCGCGCGGGTCGAGAGCGGCGAGGCGCCGCACCTCGTGGCGCACGGCGCGGGCGCGTTCGTCGTGCTGGGTGCGCTGAGGACCGACGGGCTGCACGCCGACTGGCGCGCCGCCGGTGGTCGCGCGGTGCTGCTGGGACCGCCGCTGGACGGCAGCCACCTCGTCGAGGCGCGGCTGGCGGGCCGGGACGAGCTGAGCGCGGCCATCGCCCTGCTGGACGGCGACGCGACGGCCGAGGAGGTCGGCCGGTGGCTGGCGGGCTGGCCGACGCTGACGGCGCTGCTGCCCGGTGCGGCGGCGGAACGGGCCGCCCTGCTGCCCACCGACTGGAGCGGCATCAGCGCCGTGCACGGCACCGCGGACCAGACCGTGTCCGGCCGGGGGCGCGACGGGGGGTTCACCGTCTCCTCGGACGGCGACGGCTTCGCGCCGCACGACAACCGCCGGGTGCGCGGGCCGGTCACCTGGTACGCGCTCGTCCCGCACGCCGACCTGCCCGCGGACCCCGACGTCGCCGAGGTCGTCGTCGAACTCCTGGCGGGGCGGACCCCGGCCAGGATGCTGACGTCGCCGCCCGCCGGGTCGGCCCGCGAGACCCCTCTGCCCGACCCGCGCGGACGGCTGCTGCTGCCCACGGACGAGGAGATCGTCCGGATGGCGTGGGGCGGCGGCAGGTCCACCGCGCGCCAGGTCCTGCGGGTCGCGGTGGTGCACGGCCACCTCGACTCGGTGACCGGGCCGGTGCTGGTCGGCCACCAGGACGGGACGTCCATCGGCGGCGCGGAGAAGGCCGTCGACAACCTCCTGGACGGGGCTCTCGAACGACGGCTGGACATGAGGCAGTTCCCCGGCCAGCTCGGCACGTGCGAGGTGTTCGGGACCGTCGGAGGTCCCTCGGCGGTGGTCATCGGCGTCGGCGACGCGGGCGACCTCACCCCCGGCGCGTTGACCGCGGGCGTCATCCAGGCCGTCCTGCGCCTGGCCGCCGTGCACGAGGACCAGGCGGAACCGGACGTGCCGCCACCGCCGCTGTCGATCTCGGCGGTGCTGATCGGGACCGCCCTGGTGCCGCCGATGCCCGTGGAGAACTCGCTCACCGCGATCGTGGCCGCGGTCCGGCAGGCCAACCGGCGGCTGCACGACCTGCGCGCCAGGGTGTTCGTGGAGGAGCTGAAGATCGTCGAGCTGTACGAGGAGCGGGCGATCCAGGCCACCAAGGCGGCGATCCAGCTGGCGCGCTCCCTGCCCGGCGAGGTCGTCGTCGAACGCCTGATGCTCGAAGGCCGCGACGGCGAGCGGGGGTTGCCCAGGCCGGACTACCACGACGACATGTGGCGGACCGTCCGCATCGTCGCCGCCGACCCGGACGACCACGTCCCCGTGCGGGACGAGCTGGTCGAGCTGTCGTTCACCAGCATCGGCAGGCACGCCCGCGCCGAGCAGCGGGTGACCACGAGCCAGCGCCGCCTGCTCGACGAACTCGTGGTCGAGGCGGTCGCCGACGTCAACCCGGACGCCCAGCTGTTCAACACCCTCTACGAACTGCTGGTCCCCAACGGGCTCAAGGGCCAGGGGTACGGGAGCGAGCACCTCATGGTGGTCGTGGACGAGCAGGCGGGCGTCCTGCCGCTGGAACTGCTCGCGACCCGGACCGAGGACGAGGGCGTGCTGCCGCTCGCCGTGCAGGTCGGGCTGGTGCGCAGGCTGGAGACCCGCACGTTCGCCGAGGTGACCCGACCGTCGTCCGGCAACGCCGCACTGGTGATCGGCGACCCGGCGGGCACCGGCCTGCCCCGGCTGCCCGGCGCCCGGAGCGAGGCCCACCACGTGCGGGAGCTGTTGCAGGGCATGGGGTACGAGGTCACGTCGATCATCCCCGGCGACGACGCGGAGGAGGACGTCGTCGACATCCTGAACGCGCTGTTCCGCCGCGACTACCGCATCGTCCACGTCGCGGGCCACGGCCACCACGACCCGGCGGACCCCGCGCGCAGCGGCGTCCGGATCGGGCACGACGCCTACCTCGGCGCGCTGGAGATCGCGAAGATGCGCACCGCGCCGGACCTCGTCTTCGTCAACTGCTGCCACCTCGGCGCGATGGGCCGGGCGGGCGCGCCGCTGCGCGCCGACCACCTCGCGTCGAGCATCTCGCGGCAGCTCGTGGAGAACGGGGTGCGCGCGGTGATCGCCGCGGGCTGGGCGGTGGACGACGCGGCCGCCGAGGCGTTCGCCGACGCGCTGTACCGGGAACTGCTGGGGGGCCGCGACCTCGGCATCGCCAGCCTCGAAGCCCGCAAGCGGGTGTACCGGGACTTCTCGGGCACCAACACCTGGGGCGCCTACCAGGTGTACGGGCCGCCCGCGTTCCGCCTGGACCCGGCGAACCGCCACAACCCCGCGCTGGACCGCCCGGTGGCCCGCCGAGAGCTGGCCGACCGCCTGGCGGACCTGAAGCGCCGGGCGGCGGGGTGCCGGGACGACGAGGTGGACGCGCTGGCCGACGAGTTGCGGGCGCTGCTCGCCGCCGTGCCCGCGGAGTGGCTGCGGGGCCAGGAGTTGGCGCGGACCGGTGACGTGTGGATGCTGCTGGCGCGCTACCGCGAGGCCGTGGACTGCTACGAGGAGGTTCGCCGCGAGTGGGACGCGGGCGGCTCGGTGAAGAGCCTCGAACAGCTCGTCAACGTGCAGGCCAAGTGGGCGGTGGAACGAGGCCTGCGCCCGGACGAGCCGGGACCGGAGGCGGCCGACCTGCTGGCCGAGGCCGAGCAGTCGGCGAACCTGCTGATCCAGCTCGGTGAGACCCCGGAGCGGTACTCGCTGCTGGGCGGTGTGGCCCGCCGGCGCGCGCAGTGCGTTCCGCTGGACCGGCAGGACGACCTCACCGCCGCGCTGGTCGCCGGGCGCGACGCCTACGGCCGCGCCGTGGAGCTGCACGGCGAGCGGACCGGCGGCATCGACTTCTACCCGGCGCTCAACGAGGTCGTGCTCGCCTGGCTGGTCGCCAAGCGGTGCCCCCGGCACCCGCTGGACGAGACCAGGGCGCGCAGGCTGATCGACGGGTCGCGGGAAGCCGCCGCGGGCGCCAAGCGGGCGGATTTCTGGGCCCAGGTGACGGAACCGGACGCGGCCCTGGCCGAAGCCCTGATCGGCGGCACGCTGCCCGACCGGGTGGAGACCATCGCCAGGGCGTACGCGAAGGCCTTCGCCCGGTCGAGCCGCCGGGACCGCGCCACCGTCGGCGAGCACATCGACATCCTGGTCCGCGCCCTGCCCGCGGAGTGCGGTCGGGACGTCGACGCCCTGCGGGAGTTGAGGACCCGGCTGGTCGTGCCCGGCAGGTGACGGTGCCGATTTGTCCGATGTGGAGGATTCGTGCCCCGGACCTGCGGCGGAGTGGAACCGGTGGCGTGCCTGGGACGTCTTGGACGTGAGCGAGGACCGTGGTGGCGCACGTCGGCGAAATCGGCGACGATCACGGCCGCTCGACGAAAGGGGCACAACGGATGACCGACCGCGGCGATCGCATCGTGGCCGTTCTGCAGGACGCGTTCGAGGACCTGATGTCCGCCGACCCGGCCGCGTTCCGGCACAAGTTCCGGAAGATGGCGGCCGAGCCGTTCGCGTTCTACCGCGGCAGCGCGTGCCTGTTCTACGCCGACATGGCCGAGGAGCCCGACGAGTGGGCCGACGAGCGGACCGGTCGCGTCTGGATCCAGGGCGACCTGCACGCGGAGAACTTCGGGACCTACATGGACGGTTCGGGGACGTTGGTGTTCGACGTCAACGACTTCGACGAGGCCTACCTCGGGTCGTTCACCTGGGACGTGCGGCGGTTCGCGGCGAGCATGGCGCTGCTGGGCTGGCGCAAGGCGCTGCCGGACAAGATCATCGAGGAGCTGGTGCGGACCTACGTCACGGCCTACGTCAAGCAGGTCCGGTCGTTCGCGGAGAACCCGAACGACGAGCTGTTCAGCCTGCGGTTGGACAGCACGGAAGGCGTGCTGCACCAGGTGCTGCTGCGGGCGAGGCTGGCGACGCGGGTGGAACTGCTCGACGAGACGACGGTGGTCGTCGACTACGAGCGGCACTTCCGCCGGGACCGCTCCGGGGTGCGGGAACTGGGCGACGAGGAGCGCGCGACCGTCGAGGCGGCGTTCGCCGAGTACCTGGAGACCATCCCCACCGGCAAGCGGGCGGGCGGCAGCCTCACCTACGCCGTGAAGGACGTGGTGGGGCGCAGCGGGTTCGGCATCGGGTCGGCCGGGCTGCCCGCGTACAACGTCCTGGTCGAGGGCCGCACGCAGGCGCTGGAGAACGACGTGGTCCTGTCGATGAAGCAGGCGAACGTGGCCGCGCCCAGCCGGATCGTGCGCGACGAGCGGATCCGGGAGTACTTCACCGACCACGGCCACCGCACCGCCGTGTCCCAGCGGGCGTTGCAGGCGCACGCCGACCCGTGGCTGGGCCACACGCAGGTCGGCGGCGTGGGCTACGTCGTGGCGGAGCTGTCCCCGTACGTCTCGGACCTGGACTGGTCGGACCTGACCGAGCCCTCGGACATGTTGCCGGTGCTGGGCTACCTCGGCCGGGCGACGGCCAAGATGCACTGCGTGGCCGACTCGGACTCCGAGCAGACGCTGGTCGACTTCCAGTGCGAGGAGGCCATCGCCGCGGTCATCGGCGACCGCGAGGCCGAGTTCGCCGACTCGATCGTCGAGTTCGCCCTGCGGTACGCCGCGCAGACCCGTGAGGACCACCGGCTGTTCGTGGACGCCTTCCGCGACGGGCGGATCAAGGGGGTCGAGTCGACCGAGTCCGTGTGACGGACCCGGAGCCGCGTCGAGGACCCACCGCGGGTCCTCGACGCCCGGTCCCGCGGTACTTCGCTAGCGGAAGAGGATG
The DNA here is from genome assembly GCA_035559015.1 of Umezawaea sp. Classification (GTDB taxonomy): domain Bacteria; phylum Actinomycetota; class Actinomycetes; order Mycobacteriales; family Pseudonocardiaceae; genus Umezawaea. The sequence goes on from DATMCA010001757.1 coordinate 6,019, forward strand.
TCGCCCCAAAAGCCGCCCTCGCGGACGTCGGGTGGGACGGCGAAGTGGCCGGACGCTGGAGTAGAAGAACACGGCGGTCTCCATGCCTTCGCGGCCGACCGAGACGAACGACACGACGACGACCGCGAACGGGCCGATGTCCAGCGCCTTGGCCATCTTCCCGCGCAGCTCCGCGGCGATGGTGCGGGCCGCCTTCCGCATCCAGAAGATCATCCGGTGACGAAGACGACCGCCAGGATCGACATCCCGCCGCCCAAGACCTCCTTCTGCTGGAACGTCATCGTGGTCGTGGTGAACGTGATCGCCGCGCCGACGGAGACCGCCACGGCGACCCCGACGCCGAGCCAGACGTGCGGGAGGGAGGCCCGGCGGTCCGTGCGGACCCGGAAGGCGATCAGGATGCTGACGACGAGCGCCGCCTCCAGGCCTTCCCGCAGGCCGATGAGCCCGTTGTTGACGAGCACGCTGATCCCTCACCCACTGCCGGACCGCTTAGGCTTGCCTCAGTAGTCTTCTACAGGACTGTGGAAGTACTGGGCGGGGTCCTGTCAAGCCGAGGTGGGGCGGACCCCAAGTGCCAAGGGGTTCGGGCTGCCCTAAGATCCTTCTCCACGTGCCATCGCGTCTGGCCGCGGCGAAGTGCCGCGGTGATGGAGGTGGCACAACGACAGGGAACCCATGTCGGCATCGTTGCACCACCTGATCATCCCCGTGTCCGACCGCGACACCGCGGTCCACTACTTCGTGGACCTCCTGGAACTGCGGGAACCGTGGGAGAACGGCTTCTTCCAATCGGTCCAGCTCGACGACCACGTCATCATCAACATCGCCGCGCCGCCCGTGGACGTGATCCAGCCCCAGCACTACGCGTTCCTCGTGGCCGAGGAGCACTTCGACCGGATCCGGTCCCGGTTCGACGCCGAGGGGACGCCCTACACCGCCGACCCGCCGGGGTCGCGGCCGAACGAGACCGGGGTCGTCAACAGCGACGGAACCGGTCGCAGGCTGTACTTCCGCGGCCCGGACGGTCACATGCTCGAAGTGCTGACCGACCGGTACCGGGACGTTCCGGAGCGCTCGCGCTCACAGCTCGTCTAGCTCGACGGCCGGCGCCGCACCACCATCGCGCGGTGCGGCGCTAGCCGAACATGCGGCAGTTCGGGAACTCGTAGGGCTGGTCCTCGGGGATGTCGAGCACCGCGCTGTCGTGGACGGGCCGGTACCCGAGGTCGGCTCGGGCGTTGCCGATGTCCCACCGGGCGGGCGTGTTGGCCGAGACCCCGAAGTAGACGCCGAACCGCACGTCGGCCGCCAGCGCGGCCAGGACGAACTGCCGGGCGTCGTCGTCGAACAGTTGCATGTCGGCGTACCGCCGCTCCAACAGCGGGTAGCCGGTCGACCCCAGCCGGAGGCAGATCACCGACACGCCGTGCCGTTCGGCGTGCCGGCGCCCGAGTTCCTCGACGGCGACCTTGCTCCTCCCGTAGTCGCAACACGGCCGCTGCGGCCAGTGGGGATCGATCAGCCGTGGGTCGGATCGGTGGTACAGCCCCATCGCGTGCACCGAACTGGCCAGCACGACCTTCGGCACCCGGTCCCCGCACGCGTCGAGCAGGACCTCGGTGACGACGACGTTCTCCCGGTGCGCCGTGGCCCAGTCCTGCGCCGGGCTGGGGTTCGCGGCGAGGTGGAGCACCGCGTCGGCGCCGCGAACGGCTTCGGCGACCTGGTGCGGATCGGCCAGGTCCAGCCGCTCCGCGCCGGGCAGCCGGTCGACCAGCCGGGTGTCCGGCGGCAGCACGGGTCTCAGCACGGTCGCCACTCGGCCCAGGCCGCCGGTCACGATGAGCATCCCAACCTCTTTCCACGACCACCACGACCACCACGTCCGACGGCCAAGCCTGGACCACCGACCGGCGGCACGTCCACGCCGCGTCGCGCTAGCCGTCGTGCGCGGGCCGGTCGCGGTCGGCGTGCGCGGCGGCGGCCGAGCGGGCCGCCTCGACGTCACCGCTCTCGATCGCGTCGAAGATCCGCCGGTGGCCGGCGTCCCGCAGGTCGGTCGCCTCGGTCTCCAGCCGCGCGTACCGCAACGCGGACACGGTGCACAGGTGCGTCTCGGTCAGCAGCGGGTTGAGCGAGGCCGCGAAGACGGTGGCGTGGAAGACGTCCAGCGAGACGTCCGTCCTCCCGGTCGCCGAGCGGTAGGACGAGGTCCAGCACCGCTCCTGCGGGTTGACGAGCGCGGCTCGCAGGAGGGCGAGGTGCTGGTCGGTGCGGTGGGCGGCGGCCAGTCCGGCGGCCTCGGCCTCCAGGGCCCGGCGCAGTTCGAGCGTTCGGGGCGCGGGCTGCGTGCGCAGGTACTCGCCGAGCACCGTGTTGACGGGACTGCGCGCCCGGACGAACGTCCCGCGCCCGCGCGCGCTCTCGAGCATGCCGTTGCTGGACATGATCTTCAGCGCCTGGCGGAGCACGGTGTGGCCGATGCCGAGCGCTGCCACCAGTTCGTCCTGGCTGGGGATCCGCGAGTCCACCGGCCACTCGCCCGTCTCGATGCGCCGGGTGATCCACTCGGTGGCCTCTTCGAGGTTCGTCCGTCTCAGCGGCATCGTGATCCGGTGTCCTTCGTGCCCGCGGAGTCGATCCGGCTGCCGCCGGCGACGTCCTACAAAACTGTAGAAGATCCCGGGGTGGTCGTGCCGGGCGGACCGGTCAGTCGTCGAGCCTGCCGAGCAGGTCGCGCAGGACGCGCTCGTCCTCGGCGCCCAGCGAGTCGACGAACCTCGTCAGCACGGACGCGCGGTTCGGTTCGCTCTCCAACAGCCTGCCCATCCGCCACGCGGTCAACGCGGACGGGTCCGCGGTCGCGGAGTAGCGGAAGGAACGGCCGTCGCGGACGCGGGTCGTCATGCCCTTGTCGTGCAACCGGGTGAGGGTCGTCACGATCGTGCTGTAGGACAGGCCACCGGACGGGTCCACCAGGTCGCGCACCTGGCCGGGCGTCAGCGCGGATCCGGACTCGCTCAGCCGTCGGAGGACCTCGGCGGCCAGGCTGCCGGGAAGACGTCGAGAGGGCTGATCTCCCGCCGGATCCGGCTCAGTGGTCACGACCGGAATGGTACAGACGGGCCTCCCGGCCGCTCCGAGCCGCCGTGGCACACTTCGGGGTCCGCACGGAGGGGGCCTGCATGTTCGACCACTTCGCCTGGTCCGTCCTGGCGACCCCGGTGCTGGTCCTGCTCGGGGTCCTGGCGCTCGCCGACCGCCTGCGCCCCGACGTGGCGCTCCGGGTGTTCGCCTGGTCGGCGGTCGTCGCGGCCGCCGCGAGCACGGCCAACCTGCTCGTCTTCGGCCTCAAGGCGTTGGCCGGACTGCCGTTCGTCGCGGCGCTGGGGGAGTGGTCGTCGGAGACCGTCGTCGCCGACACCGCGCGCGTCCCGTGGGTGTCATGGGTCTCGTTGGGCTGGGCGTGCGCGGTCGCGGTCGCCGTGGCGGGCCAGTGGTCCAGGCGCCGAGGCGTGTTGCGCTCGGCGCGCGCCGAGGTCGACTGGCTCCAGCCAGGCGGGGACGTCGTGACGGTCGCCGACGAGCGGATCGAGGCGTTCGCCCTGCCGGGAGGCCAGGGGCGGCCGGGCCGGATCGTGCTGACGACCGGCATCCTGGGGCTGCTCGACGAACGCCAGCGCGGCGCCGTGATCGCCCACGAGCGCGCCCACCTCGACGGCGACCACCACCGCCTGGTCTGGCTCACCCGGGTCGCGGCCACGGTCCACCCGCTGCTGTGGCCGGTCGCGCACAAGGTCGCGTACCTGGTCGAGCGCGCCGCCGACGAGGCCGCCGCCGCGGAGCTGGGCGACCGGCGGGAGGTCGCCCGCACGATCGGCTTCGCCGCACTGGCCGCGGCACGCCTGGACGACTTCCCCGCGCACGGCCTCCTGGCCGCGCTGGGCACGTCGCCGGGAGTCGTGCCCCGAAGGGTGTCGGCGCTGATGGCTCCGCGCGAACGCCGGCGCTGGCCGAGCGTGGTGCCCGTGCTGCTCGCGGTGGGCACGGTCGTCTGGACGGCCGAGTGCGTGTACGACTTCCACGAACTCCTGGCGTTGGCGTCGCGCCACTAGCCCCCTGCCCGCCGGTCGTACATCCCCGGTCGTAGACGACGGGTGTGCGGGTACGACCGGGGTTGCGGATGGGCCGTTCCACGCCGCCGCGTCCGCCCGCCGCACCTACGCCGGGCACGTGGAAGCCGTCGAGAGGTCCCTGGTGCCACCGTGGGCGGACGTGGCGCTGGCGGCGGCGACCACGGGGGCGGTGGCCTGGTGGGGGGTGGGGGCACCTCGACGTGCTGGGCTGGGTCGTGTCCGGCCTGTGCGGTGTCGCGCTGTGCTTCGCCGTCGGTTCCCGGTGGCCGTGGCCGTCGTCACGCTGGCCGCGTGCGTCGCCTACTACCCGGCGAGCGAGGTCGACGCGGCGGTGTGGCCCGCGCTGGTGATCGCCCTCTACACCGTCGCCGCCAACGCCCAACTCGTCACCGTGGTGGTGCTGACGGCCGTGGCGCTGCTCGCGTTCGCGTTCCTCGGCCGCGGTCCGGCGGACCCGTCGTGGCGCTGCCGTCGTCCGGTCGCGGGCTGACCGGGATGCGGCAGCGCGTCGAGATGTACCACGGGACCCTGGAGACCGGGCCGCTGCCTGCTGACCGAACGCGAGAAGGACGTGCTCGGGCTGATCGCGCGGGGGCGGTCCAACCGGGGGATCGCCGTGGCGCTGCACATCGGCGAGACCACCGTGAAGACCCACGTGCGGCGCGTGCTCGCCAAGCTGGGCCTGCGCGACCGGGTCCACGCGGTGGTGTTCGCCTACGAGATCGGCTTGGTCCGGGCCGGCGGGTGAGCGGTCACGCGGTCAGGACACCCGCTCCCAGCAAGCCGAACAGCACGAGCCCGATGACGACCCGGTAGGCGACGAAGGCGTTGAACGTGTGGTGGGCGACGAACTTCAGCAGCCACGCGATCGAGGCGTAGGCCACGACGAAGGACACGATGGTGCCGACGACCAGGGGAGCGGTGTCGACGCCCGCGCCGAGGGCGTCCTTGAGCTCGTAGATGCCCGCGCCGGTCAGCGCCGGGATGCCGAGGAAGAACGACAGGCGGGTGGCGGCGACGCGGTCGAGGTCGAGGATCAAGCCGGTGGACATCGTGGCGCCGGAGCGGGAGAAGCCGGGGAACAGCAGGGCGAGGATCTGCGAGGAGCCGACGAGCATCGCGTCCTTGAACGTCGAGTCGCCCTCACCGCGGGTGCGCTTGCCCATCCGGTCGGCCGCCCACATCAGGCCGCTGCCGACGATCAACGACCCGGCCACCACCCACAGCGACGCGAGCGTGCCCTCGATGAGCGGCTTGGCCGCCAACCCCACCACCACGATCGGGATCGTCGCGAAGATGACCCACCAGGCGAACTTGTAGTCGTGGTGCCCGCGCTGCTCGCGGTCGCGCAGCCCGCGGCCCCACGCGCCCACGATCCGCACGATGTCGGCGAAGAAGTACACCAGCACCGCGGCGATGGCCCCGACCTGGATGACGGCGGTGAACGCGACCACGGCCTTGTCGTCGACCGGGATGTCCATCAAGCCCTCGGTGATCTTCAGGTGCCCGGTGGACGAGACGGGCAGGAACTCCGTCACCCCCTCGACCACGCCCAGGACGACGGCTTGTCCGATGCTGATCGCGCTCACTTACGCTGCCTTTCCTTCGGGATGGGCGCCGGACCTCCGGCGCGGGAACAGTACGACGAGGGCCGCGGCGCTCGTCCAGCACGCCGCGAACAGCCACCCGCCCAGGACGTCTGTGGCCCAGTGCACGCCGAGGTGGACGCGGCTCGCGCCCACCGCCACGGCCCACACGACGACCGCCGCGACCAGCCACGGACGCCACCGGCCGCCGACGGTGCGGCGCACCGCGACGACGAGCGGCACGGCGACGACCGCGGAGGTCGTGGTGTGCCCCGACGGCATGGCGAACCCGCTCGCCTGCCACGCCCAGTGCGCCGCGGGCGGCCTGAGGCGGGCGATGGCGGCGCGCGGCAGTTGCGCCGAGACCAGGGCCAGCAGCCCCAGCAGCGCCCCGAACCACCGGCGGGAGTCGACCGAGAGGGCTCCCGCGACCGCGGCCGGCGCGTAGGCCGGGAGTCCGCTGCCCGTGGTGGTGACCGCGATCGACAGGGTCACCGTCCACGGTGGACGGTGGGCGAGCGCCCACGCGTGCAGCGCCCGGTCCACTCGGAACGGTGCGCCGTGGATCGCGGCCGTCCGCCACACCAGGGCGGCGAACAGGAGCCCGAACACCAGCGTCAGGAGGACACGGGGCCACCGGCGCGTGCCGGTGCCGTGGACGAGCCGGAGCATGGGACATCCCGGGTGGTGCGGTCCGACCGTGAGGAGGTCGACGTGGGAGGCTGGGGGAGGAGGACGATCGTGGGCACTCGCGAACAGCCGTCCGATCCGGGCTGCCGACGTCGGGCGAACGGCGCACCCTCGCCCGCCTGCACGGCCGCGGTGTGCTCTCGCGCGAGCAGGTCGGCCGGGGCTACGCCTACCGGCCCGTCACCGACGAGTCGGGGCTGACCGCCAAGCACATGCACCGGGTCATGGTCGACGGTCCGGACCGGGAATCGGTGCTGGCCAGGTTCGTGGGTGAACTGTCGGACGACGACGAGGAACTGCTGCGCCGACCCCTCGCCCCCGACGAGTAGGCGGCGTGAGGAGCCGCGGCGCACAGCTCGCGGATCCTGGTGGTCGAGGACGACGCGGTGCGCGGTGTGTGCTGGTGCGCGGCCTCTCGGTCGTGCTGTTCGCCGCCGGTGCTCGCGGAGTTTGTTCCATGTCCAAAATGACTTCAGTGTTGACCGAACTCAACCCCCCCTTGAGCCCACGCGCATGACAAGCGAGCGGGGACCGTGCTCTCGACGAGTAAGTCCCGCACCTCGATGGGACTGCCGGCCACTCCGAAACTCGACGAACGTCAAGTCCTGATGCCGACCCTGGATCACGACCGCACCTCACGTCCGGCCCGACGCCCGCTCGCCTTGACCGCCGCGATCTGGCACAACCGCGCTCCCTAGGCATCGCGGACG
>DATMCA010001758.1:0-18869 GCA_035559015.1 Umezawaea sp.
TCACGCACGACCACCGGCCGCATCCGCAAGATTCGCACGCGGATCGTCGGTACGCCGTAGGGTCGCACGAGGGAGGCCGTCGACCCGGCACTCGGGTACCCGTCGACATTGCCTGAGGAGGCGTTGGTGGGTCGGGACCAGGGGGCGGGAGTTGTAGCTGAGGCCGTAGCGCTGGAAGAGGTCCTCCATGTGCGGCGCGATCTCGGCGTAGCGGTTGCTGGGCAGGTCGGGGAACAGGTGGTGCTCGACCTGGAACGACAGGTTGCCGGTCATGATGTGCAGCAGCGGGCCGCCGCTGATGTTGGCCGAGCCCAGCATCTGCCGCAGGTACCACTCGCCGCGGGTCTCGCCCTCGATGGACGTGCGCTCGAACGTCTCGACGCCCTCGGGGAAGTGCCCGCACATGATCACCGAGTGCGTCCACAGGTTGCGGATGAGGTTCGCCGTCAGGTTCGCGGCCAGCGTCGTGGGGGCCGACGGGCCGGACAGCAGCGGGTGGACGAGGTAGTCCTTCGTGGCCTGGCGGCGGACCTTGCGCAGCGTCGCGGAGAGGCGGGCCTTGAAGGCCGGGTCCCTGCGGCGCTTCTTGGACGCGAGGTTCTTGCCCAGCTCCAGGTCGTAGGCCGCGATGCCGTACTGGAAGAAGATGGCGTTGATCAGGTTCCACAGCGGCTGGCCCAGGTGCGCCGGGTACCACCGCTGGCCCTCGTCGACGCGCATGATGCCGTAGCCGAGGTCGTTGTCCTTGCCCAGGACGTTGGTGTAGGTGTGGTGCAGCTCGTTGTGCGAGTGCTTCCACTGCTCGGCGGGCGAGGCGTGGTCCCACTCCCAGGTGGTGGAGTGGATCTTCGGGTCGCGCATCCAGTCCCACTGGCCGTGCATGACGTTGTGGCCGATCTCCATGTTCTCCAGGATCTTGGCGATCGACAGCGCCGCCGTGCCGACGAGCCACGCGGGCTTGTACTTGGAGGCCAGCAGGATGGCCCGGCCGCTCATCTCCAGCACCCGCTGCGTCTTGATCACCTTGCGGATGTAGGCGGCGTCGCTCGCCCCTCGACTGGCGATCACCTTCTCCCGCAACGCGTCCAGCTCGCGACCGAGGTTCTCGACGTCCTCGGCTGTCAGGTGCGCGATCGGGTTGTGTTCCTGCTTCTGGATCGTCGTCATGAGGTGTCCTAAAGGTCGAGGGGTCAGATGCCGAGGTGGCAGGTGCCCGCGGCGGCGGAGATGCACGTCTGGACGCGGATGTCGTCGCCCGGCGTCGCGGTGGTCACCACGCCGTTGCGCAGGTCCCGCACCGATCCCTCGCGCAGCGGGATCACGCAGCCGAAGCAGATGCCCATCCGGCAGCCCGACGGCATGAGCACGCCGTTGGCCTCGCCGGTGTCGAGCAGCGAGGTGGCGCCGTCGGCCTCGGCGGTGACCGCGGAGTCGGTGAACGAGACCGTGCCGCCCTCGCCCACGGCGAGCACGGCGGGGCGGAAGCGCTCGGTGTGCAGCCGGTCGCCGTGACCGGCGGCGTCGTAGGTGGCCTGGAGGGCGTCGAGCAGGTCGTTCGGGCCGCACGCCCACGTGTGCCGCGACGCCAGGTCCGGCACGAGGTCCGCGAGCTGCTCGGGCGTGAGCCGCCCGTCGACCTCGGTGTGCCGTTCGACCAGCCGCAGCCCGCCGCGGGCGGCGAGCGAGCGCAGTTCGGCGCCGAAGATGACGGCGTCCGGTCGCGGGGCCGAGTGCACCAGCACGACGTCGGCGAGCCCGCCCGCCGCGTCGCGGAGCATGCCCATCACCGGCGTGATCCCGCTGCCCGCGGTGACGAACAGCGCCTTGGCGGGCCTGACCAGGGGCAGGGTGAAGTCGCCCGCGGCCTGGTCGAGGTGCACGACGGTCCCGGCGCGGACCCGGTGCGCGAGGAAGGTGGACACCAGGCCGTCCGGGTGCGCCTTCACCGTGATGGTGATGACGCCGTCGGGGCGCGGCGGCGAGGTCAGCGAGTACGAGCGCCACTGCCGGACGCCGTCCACGTCCACACCCAGGCGCACGTACTGGCCCGCGGTGTGGCCGCGCCAGCCCCGACCGGGCCGGATGGCGATGCTCGTGGCGTCACGGGTCTCGCGCCGCACGGCCACGATCCGGCCGCGCGGGTTCGCCCCGCCGCGCAGCGGGTCGAGGACCTCCCAGAAGTCACCGGGCACCAGCGGGGTGGTGGCCAGCTCGACGAACCGGCGCGCGCGGTCGCGCAGCAAGAACCGTGCCGGTGTCCGTGTTGTCGCCATGGCTCCAGCGTGTCAACATCTGGAGGTAAATTCCTGTGCCTCCGACGTGAATCGAGACCAGTTCTTTGTCCCCAACGAACAATTCTCCGGGTTTGGAGGAGTTTCGGCTGCCCAGACGGGTCGCGGCGGCGATGCGCTCCGGGCTGGCGTCGGTCGCCGAGCACACGGTCGCGGCCGTCGTCTACGACGTGCCCGCGTACGCCGAGGTCTTCACCGGCGGCACCGGCCGGACGATCGAGCGGGCCGTGGAACTCGCGCTGGCGGGCTTCCTGGAGCTGACGGCGGGCACCGGCGGCGCGGACGCCGGCACTCCCCTGGGCCCGGCGCTGGACGGCGCGTACGCGCTCGGCCGCGGCGAGGCCCGCAGCGGCCGGTCGATGGACGCGCTGCTGGCGGCCTACCGGGTCGGGGCGCGGATCGCGTGGCGGGAGCTGAGCGCGATCGCGGCGCCGGTGGACCTGACGGCCGGGGAGATGGCCCGGTTCGCCGAGCTGCTGTTCGCCTACATCGACCGGCTCTCGGCGCTCAGCGTGGCGGGCCACGCCGACGAGCTGGCCACCACCGGCCGGGTCCGGCAGCACTACCTCGAACGCCTGGCGCACAGCCTGCTCGGCGGCGCGAAACCCGACGAGCTCACGGCGGCCGCCGAGCGCGCGACCTGGGACCCGCCGCGGTCGTTGACCGCGGTGATCGTCCCAGAGGCGAGGGCCCGCGGCGTGCTCGTGCGGCTCGACCCGCGCACCCTGGAGGCCGTCGAGGACGACCCCGAGGGCCGCACGACCGTGCTGCTCGTCCCGAACGCCGACGGCCGCTCCCGCCCGTCGCTGACCGGCGCCCTGCTGGGCGTGGACGCCGTGGTCGGCCCGGCCCGGCCGTGGACCCTGGTCCGGTCGTCGTACCTGCGGGCCCAGCGGGCCGCCCGGCTCGGCCTCCGGTCACCGGGCGACGCCCCGCTGGACACCGAGCAGCGCCTGGCGGACCTCGTGCTGCGCTCGGACGTCGAGGCTCTCGACGACCTGCGCGCCCAGGTGCTGGCCCCGCTGGACGACCTGCGCCCCGGACCGCGGGCCAAGCTCGTGGAGACGCTGCGGTCGTGGCTGCTGCACCACGGGCGGCGCGAGGAGATCGCGGCCGACCTGTTCGTCCACCCCCAGACCGTCCGCTACCGCATGGGCCAGCTCCGCGAGATCTACGGGTCCCGGCTGGAGGACCCCACGACGGTGCTGGAGCTGACCATCGCCCTGGGAACATCGCCGGTGGAGTGACGCGCGGGTCGCGTCCTCGGCGGCACGAGGTCGCCGACGACGGGCGCCGCCACGACGGCGCCCGAGTCGACCGTCCACACCGGACTCAGGTGTCGTTCCGGACGCCGACCGGGACGTCTCCCCTCAGCGTGACGCGGTGCATGACGCGGTTCTGGTCGCCGTAGTCGTCGACCGCGTAGTGGGCCGTGCTCCTGTTGTCCCACACCACGACGTCGCCCGCGCTCCAGCGGTGCCGGACGGTGTGCTCGGGGAGGCCGATCACCGCGAAGAACAGGTCCAGCAGGGCGCGGCTCTCCGACTCGGTGACGTCGAGCAGGCGGGTGGTGAAGCCGGGGCTGACGAAGAGGCTGCGCCTGCCCGTCTCCGGGTGGACGCGGACGACCGGGTGGACCGACGGCTTGAGCGAGGTGACCTTCTCCCCCTCCCACGTGCCGCCCTCGCCCGACAGCCTCGTGAGCAGGTAGTCCTCGAAGTCCTTGCGGCCGTCGTGCACGGCCTCCAGCCGGTCGGCCAGCGAGCGCAGGTGCGGTGACAGGGCGAGGTAGGCGGCCTCCAGGTCGGTCCAGCAGGTGTCGCCGCCCACGGGCGGGAGGGACACGGCGCGCAGGACCGAGCCCAGGGGTGGGCGGGGCATGAAGGTGACGTCGGTGTGCCACACCGGGGACTTGCCGCCGTCGCCGCTGTCCAGGACGTAGATCTCCGGGTGCTGCTCGTCCAGGCCCGGCACCACGGGGTGCGCCGGGGTGAGTTCGCCCAGGGTGGCGGCGAAGTCGCGGTGGGCGGTCGGGGTGAGGTCCTGGCCGCGGAAGACGAGGACCTTGTGCTCCAGCAGCGCCGCGCGGATGTCGGCGACCTCCTGGGGGCTCTGGGGCCGCGACAGGTCGAAGCCGGAGAGCTGCGCGCCGATCGTCGCCGTGAGCGGTTCGACCGCCGATACGACAGTCATGGTCGTTCCCCTTCGTGTCGGGTCAGGAGGCGGTCGCCCGGACGGCGGCCGCGATCTCGCCTCGGAAAGCCGCGTACTCGGGTGAGCCGCGGAGCTCGTCGGCTGGTATCCCCTTGCGGGGCAACGTGATCGGCACGTCGAGCGCGATGCGTCCCGGCCGGTCGGTGAGCACGATGATGCGGCTGGCCAGGAACACCGCCTCGTCGACGCTGTGCGTCACGAACACCACGCCCTGCCCGACCCCGTCGGTCAGGGCGCGGACGTCCTCCTGCAACCGCTCCCTGGTCAACGCGTCGAGCGCGGCGAACGGCTCGTCCATCAGCAGGAGCTTCGGCCGTGCGGCCAACGCCCTGGCGATGGCGACGCGCTGCTGCTGCCCGCCGGAGATCTCCCAGGTGCGCCTGGGACCCAGTTCCGCCAGGCCGACGGCGGCCAGGAGTTCGGCGGTGCGGCGCGACCGGTCCGGCTTGGGGACGTCCGCCCAGCGCAGCGCGGCGCCGATGTTGCCCGCCACCGTCTGCCACGGGAACAGCCGGGGCTGCTGGAACACCACGCCCACGTCCCGGCCGGGCACCGGGGTGCCGCCCAGTCTCCGGACGTCACCCGCGGTCGGCCGCTCGAAGCCCGCGATCAGCCGCAGCAGCGTGCTCTTGCCGGAGCCGGACGGGCCCACGACGACGAGGAACTCCCCCGGTTCGACGCGCAGGTCGATCGGGCCGAGCGCGGGCACGGCGCCCGCCTTCGTCCGGTAGCCGTGCTCGACGTCGACCAGGTCGGCCAACGAGGTGGCGTCACCTGCCATCGCCGGCTCCGGGGACGAGCAGTGCGGCGCGGAAGGTCTCCAGGTCCGGCACGGCCTCGATCTTCTTCTGGCCGTGCAGGAACCGCGCGGCGTCGCGCAGCCGGTCGGCGAGCTTCCCCGGCGACTCCTTGGTGCCGAAGTACTCCGGCCCGCGCTGCTCGGCGTGGTCGAGGTAGATGTTCTGCTTGAGCTGGGCGGCGGCGTCCTCCTTGCTGCTGCCGATCTGCCTGCTGACGGCTTCGGCGACCACGGCCGGATCGGTCTTGATCAGCCCGATCGCCTGGTTCGTCGCCTCCAGCCACCGGTCGACCACGTCGCGGTTGCCGTCGATGAACTCGCTGCGCGCCACCGTGAACGTCAGCGTCGGCTTGCCCGCGGCGGCGAGCTTCGCGCTGTCGGTGAGCGTCACGCCGTCCTGCTGGAGCACGCTGAGCACGGGCGTCCACACGTACGCGGCGTCGATGTCACCGCGCTGCCAGGCGGCCTGGATGTTCTGCGGTTCCAGGTCGACCAGCGTGACCGAGCCGGGGTCGACGCCGGCCTGCTGGAGCGCGGCCAACAAGCTGTAGTGGGAGGTCGAGCTGAACGGCGCGGCGACCTTGCGGCCCACCAGGTCGGAGATCTTGGTGACACCACTGGCGTTCCGCGCGACCAGCGCCTCGCTGTCGCCGATCACGTTGAGCAGCTCGATCACCTTGTAGGGGATGTTCAGCGGCGGGCACAGCGCCTGCGCGGTGGGGCTGCTGCCGATCACCGCGAGGTCGATGGCACCACCGAGGAACGCGGTGTTGATGCTGGCACCGGAGTCGAACGCGGTCCAGGTGATCCGGTGGTCGGGCAGCGCCTTCTCCAGCGTTCCCCGGTCCTTCACCAGCAGGGTGCTGTCGGCGAAGTTCTGGTAGGCGATGCGCACGACGCGCTCCGAGCCCGACCCGGAGGACGAGGAGCCGCCGACGCCGCACGCCGCCAGCACGGGTCCCAGCGCGAGCAGGGACAGGACTGATCTGCGGGTCACGGTCATGTGCACTCCTTGGCAGTGGGGAGATCCGCGGTCACACCAGCCCCCGCCACGGCGACAGGGCGCGTTGGGCGCCGACGATCGCGGAGTCGATGAGCAGACCGGTGATCCCGATGACGAACAGTCCGAGGATGACCACGGAGGTCTGGTTGTAGCGCTGGGCGTTGAGGACCATGCCGCCGATCCCGTCGGCGCCGTTGACCGTCTCGGCGGCCACGACGGAGCTGTAGGCGATGCCCACGGCCAGCCGCACACCGGTGATGATCTCCGGTGCCGACGCGGGCAGGATCACCGAGGCGATCACGTGACCCCGTGACGCACCAAGGGCTTGCGCGGCCTCGACGTACTGCCGGTTGACCCCGGTGACCGCGGTGGCCGTCGCGACCGCCACCGGCGGGAACGCGGCGATCATCAGCAGGTAGACCTTGGGTTCCTCGTCGATGCCGAACCAGATGACCAGCAGGCTGAGGTAGGCCAGCGGGGGCAGCGCGCGCAGGAACGTCACGGCCGGTTCGGTGACCGCCCGGACGAGCGGCACCAGGCCCATGACCAGGCCGAGGACGACGCCGATCAGGATCCCGTACGCCGACCCGTAGCCCACCCTCCGCAGGCTGACGCCGAGCCGCTCCAGCAGCGTGGACCCGGCGTAGCCGCCCTGTCCGTTGGCGGCGTCGGAGGTGATGAGCAGCTGGTCCCACACCCGGATCGGACCGGGCAGGATCACCGGCGGCCAGAACCCGGCGATCGCGAGGAGCTGCCACACCCCGAGCAGGACGAGGACGGCGGCCAGGCGCACCAGCGCGGTGCGGACCCACGGCGTCGAACGCGGGGAGCGCGCCGCGGGGCGCACCGTCCCCGGTGGTGTGGCGGATACTTCGGCGAGTGCCTGTGGCATGGGGGTTCCGTGCTCTCAGGATGGGCCCGGAGGCAAGGGCGTCGATCGACCGTCCGGGCTGAATGTACAGACGTACACTGCGACTTCCGACCGGTTCCGCACTGTGGACGCCGAGCGGGAAACCCTTGCGCGAAGCGCACTTCATAGGGCATGGAGGACCAATGGCAGCCGCAGAGCCCGCGCCTCGGCGTCGGGACCCGCACCGCCGGGAGCGGATCGTCGAGGCCGCGGTGGAGGTCATCGGCGAGTCCGGGCCGTCGAGCCTCACCCACCGCGCCGCGGCGGCCAGGGCCGGGGTCCCGCTGGGGTCCACGACGTACTACTTCGCCGACCTGGACGAGCTGTTCGAGGCCGCCGTGCGGACGGTGGCCGAGCGCAACGTGGCCCGGCTGCGGGAGTGGGCGCGGTCCCTGCCGGAGGGGGCGGACCTGTGCGCCGAGCTGGCGGAGTTCCTGGTGCTGCTGTCCACCCGGCACCGGGCGACCAGCGTGCTCGCCTACGAGCTGTACGGGATCGCCTTGCGCCGCCCCGCTCTGCGGGCCGCGAGCACCGCGTGGGACGACATGCTCGGCGAGGTCTTCGCCCTGCGCGTCGACCCGACCACGGCGCAGGCGTTGACGGTGATGTTCGACGGCCTGCTGCACCAAGCGCTGGTGTCACCGACCACTGTGGACCGCGCGGACTTCGAGGCCCCGCTGCGCCGACTGCTGGGCTGACGGTCCTTTGTGGACTTTTCTAGCCCTCGTCCTCGACGCGCACGAGGTGCGCCCGTTCGACGCGGTAGCCCACGCCCCGCACGGTACCGATGAACGCGGCGCCGTCGCGGCCGAGCTTGCCGCGGATCCGGCGCACGTGCACGTCGATCGTCCGGGTGTCCACGGGGACGGCCGCGCCCCAGACCTCGTTCATCAGCGCCGACCGCCGGTGCACCAGCCGCGGCTTCCCGCACAGGTGCAGCAGGAGGTCGAACTCCAGCCGGGTCAACGACACCGGGACGCCGCGGTGCAGCACCCTGCGCGAGTCGGGGAAGATCCGCAGTTCGGGCGCGCCCCGCTGCGCGGGCACCTCGACGTCCAACTGGGGCATGTCCACGGTCATCCGCGCCTCGTCGAAGGCGGTCCGGAGCGCGGCGGCCACGGTGTCGGCCACCGCCGTCGCGCCCGCGGTGCTGACGCGGATCACCAGGGAGATCTCGACGGTGTCGGGCGTGCGGGTGGCGGTCACGGGACGATCCGATCAAGTCCGGGCGCCCCGGTCAACGCCGTCCACCGGCTGGAAGCCCTTGACGCGGAGCACCACCGGTGCCCGCCCCCGAAGTCCACGGCACTACGGCTTTGCCCGCCGCTGACCCCGAACAGCCGTAGCCGCGGGTCGCGGTCTTGCCTAGCGTCGAACGGGGAATGCTCCGACCAGCAAGGGAGAACCATGACCCGACGCCTAGTCAGCGCACTGGCCCTCGTCCTCGCGGCGACCGGGATCCCCTTGGCGGCGGCGGGATCCGCCGAGGCCATCCCGGCGTGCAAGTCGGGCTACCAGTGCACGCGCACCTACTACGCCACCGTCGGGGCCGAGGAGCCGATCGGCGGGTGGACGAGGTTCTGCGACGGCAGCACCGACACGTGGGGCACGACCAGCGGCCACGTCGTCGTGACGCAGGCGCGCTGCCAGGAGTTCTGAGGCGCGGGGCGACGCGATCACCCTGGTGACCCGATGCCCGGAGGACATGGCCGGACAGCGCGGTGCGCGCGGTTCCACACCCGTCCGTCCGCGCGGCGGTAGTTCCGCCACACCTCGTCAAGGCCCTCCGACGGCGGCACCCCGGTTTCGTCGTCAGGTGCGGAGGTAGGACGCGCCGTTGAGGTCGAGCACCGCGCCGGACGACCACGCGGCCTCGGGCGAGGCCAGGTGGAGCACGGCCGCGGCGATCTCCGCGGGTGTGCCGACGCGGCCGAAGGGGCTCTGGCCGCGCAGGTCGTCGCCGCCCGCGCCGGCCAGCCTGCCCTCCTGCCGTTCGGTCGCGATGAAGCCCGGCGCCACCGACGTCACCGCGATCCCGTGCGGCGCCAGCGCGACGGCCATCGACTGGCCGAAAGCGTGCAGGGCGGCCTTGGTCGCGCCGTACGCGGGGAAGTCCGGTTCGCCGCGGAAGGCACCGCGCGAACCGACGTTGACGACGCTGCCCGCGGCGCCCCGGTCGATCAGGTGCCTCGCGACGCCGTAGGTCAGGTTCGCCGCGCCGAGGAGGTTCACGTCGACCATGCGGCGCCACACCGCCTGCCAGTCGTCGTAGGACACGCCTGCCACGTCGTGGCGGTTGGCCGCCGTCGGCGCGACCCCCGCGTTGTTGACCAGGATGTCGACCCCGCCCAGGGCGCGCACGGCGTCGTCGACGACCCGCCGGGCCACCTCCGGGTCGCCCAGGTCCCCGACGATCACCGCGTGCCCGTCGCCGGGCAGCAGCCGCACGGTCTCCTCGGCGGCGGCGCGGTCGGCCGCGCAGTGCACGGCGACCCGGTCGCCCCGCTCGGCGAACGCCAGCGCGACCGCTCGCCCGATCCCGCGCGACGCGCCCGTGACCAGCACCCGCCTGCGCACCACGTCATCACTCCCCGGTTCGACCACGCCCCAACCTTGCCCGCAGCGATGTAACAATGTCAACATTCGGACATAGATCTCGCGCGCGGCCCACCCCGAGGCACATCCCGTAGGTGGACCGCTCCGCGCATCCCCCTTTGGTCGTACTTCCACATACGTCCTCGGTGTGATCCGCGATGAGCCGCGCGCCGGCCATGATCGTCCCGTGCGGCGCGGTCTCACCACCGACCGCCGCCGATCCGCCCCGAACACCCCGGTTCGTCGTGCGCCGACCGTGCGCCACCCGTTTGGAGGACGCATGTCGCCCACCGCCGTGGACCGCCGTCCGCGCACGTCGTCCGCCACGGTCCGCACCGGGGGACAGGCGCCGCCGGACCTCCTCCGCTGGACGGGTTTCGGCGGTGTCCTGCTGCTCACGGCGGCGGCCTGGGTCGGTGTGGCGTCGTCCTCGGCCGTGGCGGCCACGGCCTCGCTGGCCGCCGGGGTGGCCGGGGTCGGGGTGCTGGTGCTCGCGTGGGCGCTGCTCGGCCGCGTCGTGCTCGCCGGCAGGCCGCGGCCGACCGAGCGCGGGCTCAAGAGGACCCTCGCGCTCTGGTGCGCTCCCCTGCTGGTCGCTCCTCCCCTGTTCAGCCGGGACGTGTTCAGCTACCTGGCCCAGGGCGAGGTGGCCGCCCGCGGTCTCGACCCCAACGCCGTCGGTCCCGCCACGGGCCTCGGCGCCGCGTCGGAGGTCGTCGAACGCGTGGGCGGCTACTGGCGCGACACCCCCTCGCCGTACGGCCCGCTGTTCGGTGCGGTCGAGCGGGCGATCGCCGGGGTGTCCGCGGGGAACCCGGTCGTGGGCGTCCTCGCGCACCGCCTGGTCGAACTGCTGGGACTGCTGCTGGTCGTGTGGGCCGTCCCCCGGCTCGCCGCCGCGGCCGGGGCGTCCCGGCGGGTCGCGCTCTGGCTCGGCGTGCTCAACCCCCTGGTGCTGTGGCACCTCGTGGCCGGTGTCCACAACGACTCCCTGATGCTGGGCCTCATGCTCGCCGGGACGGCCGTCGCGCTGGAGGCGCTGCGGGACCGGGTCGAGTGGTGGCCGTTCCTGGCCGGGGTGGTGCTCATCGCGCTCGGCGCCCAGGTGAAGCTGCCCGCGCTGGTCGCGCTCGCGGTGGTCGGCACCGCCCTGGCCCGCCGCCGGGGCGGTGCCCCGGGCGACTTCCTGCTCGCCGGGGTCGGCATGGTCGCCGCCTTCGCCGCGGTCTCCGCCGCCGTGTCGGTCACGACCGGCCTCGGGTTCGGCTGGGTCCGCGCGCTCGGCACGTCCGGCCTGGTCAACAGCTGGATGGCGCCCACGAACTGGTTCGGCTTCCTCACCGGCGGCATCGGGTCGCTGTTCGGCGCGCACATCACCCAGACCATGATCGGTATCGGCAAGGTCATCGGCTACGTGCTCGCGGTGGTCGGGATCGCGATCGTGCTGCACCGGCAGTGGCGAGGGCGGTTCGACGCGGTCACGTCGTTGGGGATGATGACGGCCGTGGTCGTCGTCCTCGGTCCGGTGGTGCAGCCCTGGTACCTGCTGTGGGCCCTGGTCCCTCTGGCGGCGAGCGGGCTCCCGGCCCGCGCGCTGACCCGGTCGACCGGGCTGGTCGTCGTGTTCGCCGTGCTCGTGCCGCCGCTGGCGGGTGACTTCTCCGGCCGGGTCGGCCACCTCGTCGCGGGCTACGCGATCGGGATCGCCCTGGCGGGAGCGGTGTACCTCGTGCTGCGCACGGTGGACGAGAGGCAGCGGTCGCTTGTCTGAGGTCGCCCTCGCCCCGCGCCGAACGTTCCGCGCGCCCGACCTCGGGCGGTACGCGGTCGCCGCGCCTGCGGGCGCGCTGCTGCACGTCGCGTTCCCGCCCCGCACGCTCTGGTGGACGGCGATCATCGCGTTCGCCCTGCTGTGGTGGGCGGTGCGGGAAGCGCGCGTCCGCCGTGCCGCGCTGCTGGGGTTCGTGTTCGGCCTGGGGTTCTTCCTGCCGCACCTGCTGTGGATCGACGACTTCCTCGGCCGCGAGTTCGGGCCCGCGCCGTGGCTCGCGCTGGCCGCGATCATGGCCCTGTTCACCGCCGCCGCGTGCGCGCTCATGCCGCTGGTGGCCCGGCTCCCGGCCGCCCCGGTGTGGGCGGCGCTGCTGTTCGTGCTCCAGGAGTCGGCGCGCGGGCGGGTGCCGTTCAACGGCTTCCCGTGGGGCCGGGTGGCGTTCGGCCAGGTCGAGGGCCCGTACCTGCGGCTCGCGGCCATCGGCGGCGCTCCGCTCGTGTCGTTCGCGGTCGTGGCCACCGGGTTCGGCGTGGCGGCGTGGGTCGCGCGACCGCGGGACGTCCGGCGGGCCTGGCCGGTGCTCCCGCTGGTCGCGGCGCTGGCCGTGACGCCCGCCGTCGACGCGCAGGACGGCGTGCGCACCGTCGCGGTGGTGCAGGGCAACGCGCCCGACGTGGGCCTGGGGCTGTTGGACCAGCGGGAGACGTTGCGCCGCAACCACCTGCGGGTCACCGCCGACCTGGCGAACGCGATCCGCGCGGGCGCGGTGCCCGTGCCGGACCTCGTGGTGTGGCCGGAGAGCGCGACCGGCACCGGCGGCCACGACCCGGTGCTGGACCGGGCCGTGGCCGACCTCGGCGCGCCCACGCTGGTCGGCGCGCTGCGGCACGTCGACGGGCGGCAGGAGAACGCCGTGATCGCCTGGGACCCGAGGACCGGCGCGGGCGAGTCCTACATGAAGCGGGAACTGGTGCCGTTCGCCGAGCACATCCCGCTGCGCCCGCTCGCGGGCCTGGTCACGCCCTTCGCCGACACACCGGACCTGCGCGCGGGCACCGAACCCGGCGTCCTGGACGTCGCGGGCACCAGGGTGGGGGTGGGGATCTGCTACGAGGTGGCCTACGACGCCGTCCTGCGCGACAGCGCGGCCCTCGGCGCGCGGGTGTTCGTCGTGCCCACGAACAACGCCTGGTACGGCCGCGGCGAGATGACCCACCAGCAGCTCGCCATGGCCAGGGTGCGCGCGGTCGAGCACGGGCGGGCCGTGGTCGTCGCCGCGATCAGCGGCGTCAGCGCGGTCGTGCGCCCCGACGGCACCGTCGAGCGGTCGACCGGGATGTTCACCGAGGACACGCTCGTGGCCACCGTCCCGCTCCGCTCGGACACCACCCCCGCCACCCGGTGGGGCGGTGTCCTGGAGGCCCTGTTCGCGCTGGCCGCGCTCACGGCGTGCGCGGCGGGCCCGCGGCTCAGGCGGGCGGCGCGAGCACGATGACGGAGTTGTGGCCGCCCATGCCCAGCGAGGACTTGACGGTGATGCCGCCGCTGATCGGCGACGGTCCGTTCAACAGGCGCGGGTGTCCGGGCGCGACGGTCGGCGGCGCGGGCACCAGCCCCCGGTCGTAGCCCAGCGCCGTCACCGCCACCTCCACCGCGGACGCCGCACCCTGGCAGTGCCCGGTCATCGGCTTCACCGAGTAGACCTCGGTGTCCGCCGGGAACATCCGGTCCAGCACCGTCGCCTCGGCGAGGTCGCACTGCGCGGTGCCCGGCCCGTGGGCGTTCAGGTACCGCACGGCCGAGGCCGGCACGCCCGCGTTGGCCAACGCGTCCTCGAAGCAGGCGGTGACGTGCGCGAGACCGGGGTCGATCGAGGTCGCGTGGTACGCGTCGTGCGACATGGCACCGCCGAGCGTCATCGCGTACGGCCGGTCCGCCCGCCGGGGGGACAGCACGAACGACACCGACGCCTCCCCCATGATGAAACCCCTGCTGCCCTGCTGGAACGGACGGCACGCGTCCAGCGGCTCCGCGTCGGTGATCGCGACGCCGAGGCGGACGAAGTGGGACACGTTCTCCGGGGTGAGCGACAGGTCGGTCGCCACGAACACCACGTCGTCGACGAGGCCGGCGTCCAGCCAGGACTTCGCGGTGATCAGGCCCGCGTTGCCGGACGCGCACATCGCGGACACGTTCATCGCCGGACCGTGGAACCCGAACTCCTGCATGAACGTGGACATCGGCGTCGACGGCATCAGCGCCAGGTACTCGCGCATCGGCAGCTCACCGCCGCGGGTCGTGTAGAAGTCCCGCCACAGGTCGACCTCCCCCAGCACCACGGCGTGCAGCAGGCCGACCCTCCGGCCGGGACGCCAGCCGCGGTCGCCCGCGTCCCGAATGGCCTCCCGCGCGGACGCGCGCATCGCCCTGGCGAAGCGGGTCCCGCCGTCCTGCGGGCTGCCGCCCTCGGGGACCCGCGCGGCCCACACCTCGGCACCGGGATCGCGGGCCAGGCCCGGCACGACGACGGCGGCGGGCTTGCCGCTCAGCAGCCCGTCCCACAGCGGTTCGCGGCCCCACCCGTACCCGCTCACGACGCCGATCCCGCAAATGCCCACGCCCTGCGCGTCCATCTCCACTCCCTCCCCGATTCGAGGACCGGCACCGCCGACACCGCGACCGCGGCGGGCGTTCCGCCGAACGGAGCAGAGCGGTAGTGCGCGGACTCGTGTCGACCGGTGGCGTGAAACCGCGAAACGCCACCTGGATGCGCCTGAGCACACCGTTTCCACCGCCAACACCCTTGATGGTAACGGTGCCGGCCCCGCCGTAGGGCACGATCAACCGCCGCTCGCAACTCGAAATCCACTGTGGACTGTTCAGGGTGGATGACCGGATGCCCCACCCCGGCACCCGACCGGAGCGGGGACACCGCTATAACGACACACCGTGTGCCGCGGGTGGGTGGGTTTTGCGCGAACGATGTAGTAGGACTCCACGATGGCAACGCCACGGCGGATCGGACGCGACAACGGGCCTGGGAGCCACGACTTGAAGGAGCTCATGGGCGACGTCGGAGCGGACCACGAAGTGGTGGTCGAACTGGCGCTGTCGGCCGGGCGTGCTGTTGCATGGTGGTTCGACGTCACCACCGACACCCTCGCGTGGATGCCGGGGCTCGGCGAGATGGTGGGGGTGGCCGGAGCGGACGAGAACCTGGTGAGGGCGCGTCTGTCCGAACTGGTCGCTCCGCTCACCGTCGCCGCGAAAGCGGCTCCGGTGTGGCAGGACTTCGAGCTGGAACAACCATGCGAGACGCCGGGAGGGACCATCCGCTGGATCCAGTTCCGGGCGCGGGTGTCGGGCGAGACCGACAGCAGGCGTCTGGTCGGCGTCGCGACCGACGTGACCGAACAGCACCACCAGGAACAGGCCCTGACCGACCTGGCGGACCGGTACCGGCTGCTCGTGGAGCTGTCGCCGGAGGCGATCGTGGTGCACGAGGCCGGCCGGATCGTGTACGCGAACCCGGCCGCGGTCCGGTTCGCGCGGGCGTCGGAGGCCGCCGAGATCCTGGGCAGGCCGATCACCGAGTTCGTCCACCCGAACTCGGTGTCCCCCATGCTGCACCGGATCTCCGAGTTAGGCGCGCCGGGCGCCGCGAGCGACCCGGCTGAGGCCGTCCTCCTGAGATCCGACGGCAGCACCCTCGACGTCGAGTCGGTGTCCGTGCGGACCACGTGGGAGGGCCGTCCGGCGTTCCAGGTGATCATGCGGGACGTCACCGCCCAGAAGGCGGCCGCGGCCGCCCTGCACTACCAGGCGGCACTGGTCGCCCACGTCAGCGACGCCCTGATCGCGACCACCGCCGACGGCCTGGTCACGAGCTGGAACCCGACCGCCGAGACCGTGTACGGCCGCACCGCCGAGGAGGCGATCGGGCAGCCGATCCAGGCCGTCGTGGACGCCCCCCTCGACCCGGTGGCCATCCTGGCCTCGGGCGGCGTGGAGCAGGCCGTCCACCACGGGGCCGACGGCGGCGCGCTCGCGGTCCGCGTGTCCGTGGCCAGGATGGACGAGGGCTACGTCCT
The DNA here is from genome assembly GCA_035559015.1 of Umezawaea sp. GTDB lineage: Bacteria > Actinomycetota > Actinomycetes > Mycobacteriales > Pseudonocardiaceae > Umezawaea. The sequence goes on from DATMCA010001758.1 coordinate 15,678, forward strand.
CGTCTGCGCGGACGAGACCGCGCGCAGGCGGGCCGAACAGCACTTCACCACGGTCGTCGCCGCCCTGGAGGAGGGTGTCATCGTGGTCGGCCCCACCGGGCTGGTCGAGTCCGCCAACCCCGCCGCCGAGCGCATCCTCGGGATCCGCGAGCAGGAGGTCGTCGGCCTGCCGACCACCCTGGCCGAACTCTACGACGAGACCGGCTCGCTCCTGCCCGCGTCGAACTACCTGTCCGCCCGCACCCGCCTCACCGGCGAGGCGCAGAACGGGCGCATCTTCAGCATGACCAAACCGGACGGCTCCCGCATCTGGCTGTCGCTGAGCTGCCACGCCCTCGACGCCGGCGGCGACGGCCCGTCCGCCGTGGTCGTCTCGTTCACCGACATCACCGAACGCCGGATGCTCGACGGCATGCTGGAGCACGAGGCCACCCACGACGCGCTGACCGGCCTGTTCAACCGCACGGTCATCATCGAGCGGCTCAGCAGGACCGCGCGCAACCACCGCTCGGGCCGAACCGCGATCCTGTTCATCGACCTGGACAAGTTCAAGATCATCAACGACTCGCTCGGCCACAGCGCGGGCGACAAGGTGCTCCAGGTCCTGGGCACCCGGCTGAGCCGCAGCGTCCGCCGGGGCGACGTCGTCGGCAGGCTCGGCGGCGACGAGTTCGCGGTCATCGCCCACGGCACCGCCGGTCCGAACGAGGCCACCGCGCTGGCCGAGCACATCAGGAGCGCGCTGAACGAACCCATCTCCGTCGACGGCCGGAACCTGCACATCGACGCGAGCGTCGGCATCGTCATCGCCGACCCGGACGACCTGCGCGACGGCGCGGACCTCCTCCGCGACGCCGACCTCGCCATGTACGAGGCCAAGACCCGCGGCCGCGGCAGGCACGCGTTCTTCGACGTCGACCTGCTCCAGCGCACCCAGCGGCGGCTGCAACTCGAACAGGACCTGCGCCAAGCCCCCCGCAACGACCAGCTGTGGGTCGCCTACCAGCCGATCGTCGACCTCCGCACCGGCCGCACCACCATGGTCGAGGGCCTGCTGCGCTGGACCCACCCCCGCTACGGCCTCATCCCACCGGTCGAGTTCATCGGGCTCGCCGAGGAGAGCGACCTGATCAACGTGGTCGGCGTCCACATGCTCCGCCGCGCCACCAGGGAGATCCTCGACCTGAGAGCCCGGCACAACCCCGACCTGCACCTCACGGTCAACCTGTCCGCCCGCCAACTGGACGACCCGCACCTGGTCACGGCCGTGCGCGAAGCACTGCGCACCACCGGGCTCCCGCCGAACGCCCTGTGCCTGGAGATCACCGAGAGCGCCCTCATGCGCGACCCGACGATCGCCGCCCGCACCCTCGCGGCCCTCCGGGACCTCGGCGTCCGACTGGCCATCGACGACTTCGGCACCGGCTACTCGTCCCTGGCCCAACTGCTGACGCTGCCGCTGGACACCCTCAAGATCGACCAGTCGTTCACCGCGGGCCTCGGCAAGTCCGCCGACGCGGAAGCCATCGTCACCAGCATCATCGCGATGGCGCACGCCGTCGACCTCACGGTCGTCGCCGAAGGCGTCGAGCACGAACTCCAGCTCGAAATCCTGCGCCGACTCGGCTGCGACCAGGCCCAGGGCTACCTCCTGGGCAGACCCTCCGCCGAACCCGACCTCGACCGGGTGTTCTGACGACGACGGGCAGGGCGGCGACGGGTTCCCCCGTGCCGCACCTGCCCGTGGCGGACGTGCTCGTGGGGCCGTCGTCCACTTCGGACGACGGCCCGACGCGGATCAGGAACGCGGGCGCTTGGCGGGCTCGGCGGGCCTCTCCTTGAGCCGCGCCTCCTCCCGGCGGACCTCGGCCTGCGTGGCGCGCTCCTTGCGGAGCCACGTGGGGATGTCCGCCTTCAGCGCGTCGATCTGCTCGGTGGTGAGGGACTCGGTGACGCCGCCGCGCACGAGGCCGCCGATGGAGATGCCCAGCTTCGCCGCGATGACCGGCCGCGGGTGCGGACCGTTGCGCCGGAGGTCCCGCAGCCACTCCGGCGGATCGGCCTGCAGGGCGTTCAACTCGTCGCGCGAAACGACACCCTCCTGGAACTCCGCGGGGGTGGCTTCGAGGTACACACCCAGCTTCTTCGCCGCCGTCGCGGGCTTCATCGTCTGGGGGGTCTTCTGCGACTTCATGGGCGCAAGGGTATCGGGCGCGTCCGCCCCCTCCGGTCACGCCCGGTAATCTGACCTCGTGACCGGCTCGGACGTACCCTCATCCTTCAGGCTCGCGTACGTACCGGGCGTCACGCCCACCAAGTGGGTGCGGATCTGGAACGAGCGGTCGCCCGAGGTGCCGCTGGTCCTCGTCCAGGTGTCCGCCGCGGACGCCGCCGCCACCGTCCGCGACCGCCTGGCCGACGCCGTCCTGCTGCGCCTGCCCGTCGACCGGACCGGCCTGCACGCGATCCCCCTCTACACCGAGACCACGGTGGTCGTCGTCCCGAAGGACCACGTCGCGGCCGCCGCCGACGAGCTGTCCGCCGAGGACATCGCCGACGACGTCGTGCTGCACCCCCTCGACGACGCCCTCGACTGGGACCGGCCGCCGGGCCGCCCGGCGATCTCCCGACCGGCCACCACGGCGGACGCGATCCAACTGGTGGCGGCCGGCATCGGTCTCCTCGTCGTCCCCCAGTCCCTCGCCCGCCTGCACCACCGCAAGGACCTCACCTACCGACCGCTCGCGGACGCCCCCGAGTCGCGCGTCGCACTGTCCTGGTTGGAGGACGAGACCTCCGACCTCACCGAACAGCTCATCGGCATCATCCGCGGCCGCACCGTCAACAGCACCCGCGGACCGGCGCCCGCCACGGCGAAACCCGCCGCCGACGCCCGCAAGCCGGCCGCCAAACCCGCCCGCCGGACCCCGCAGCGCGGCTCCGGCACGGCCAAGGGCACCAAGCGCGGGAAACCCCGCCGCCGAGGCTGACCGGCCCTGGCCTCCCTCAACCGTCGATCACCCGGCCCCGGTCCGAGGTCACGCCGCCGAGCGGCGTGCGCGGCAAGGACCACGTCGTCACCGCACCACCGGTGACCTGGCGGAGTCCCGCGAAGGCGGCCCGAGCGTCACGGCAGGATCGGTTCGAGGTGGTGCGCCGCGTCCCGCGGGCAGGCCCAGGAGGCGACGCCGT
>DATMCA010001759.1:0-2033 GCA_035559015.1 Umezawaea sp.
GCCATCGGCCTGGTCGGCGGTGTGCTGTTCGGGCTGGTCACGTCCGCCGCCCGCTACGCCGCGACCAGGGGCCAGCGCGACTTCGTATCGGTGAGCCAGGTCGTCGCCCGCCGCTACGACGTGCTGAGCATCCCGACGAGCGCCCAGCGCGGCCGCGACATGCTCGCCACCCTCGCCATGAAGGCTCCGCAGGCGAGCTGACCCGGACGTAGAGTCCGGGGCATGACGGAGATCGGTGCGGTGGGTCTCGTTCTGCACCCGCGCAGGGACTGCGCCCAGGTGATCGGCACCATGGTCGACTGGGCGCGGTCCCGCGACATCAAGCTGTTCGGCGTCGAGTCGGAGGTGGAGCGCGCCAAGGGCGCGGTCTCCTCCGTCGACGCCGCCGACCTCGCCGACCGGGTCGACCTGCTGGTCAGCCTCGGCGGCGACGGCACGATGCTGCGGGCCATGCGGCTCGGCATCCCCGACCGGACCCCCGTGCTCGGGGTGAACCTGGGCAAGCTGGGCTTCCTGGCCGAGATAGACCCGCCCGAGCTGTCGGACGCGCTGTGCGCCATCGACGAGCACCGGTACACCACCGAACCCCGCTCCGGGCTGCGCGCGGTGACCGAGGGCAAGACCGCCGTCGCCTTCAACGACATCGCCCTGGTCCGCGTGCCGGGCAACGGGATGGCCGCCGTGCGCCTGCACGTCGAGGGCCACCCGTTCGTCAGCTACTCCGCCGACGCCGTCGTCGTGGCCACGCCGACCGGGTCCACCGCCTACAGCTTCTCCGCGGGCGGGCCGATCATCTCGCCGCGCGCGGAGGGCCTGCTGATCACGCCCGTCGCCCCGCACTCCACGTTCAACCGGGCGGTGTTCCTGTCCAGCGGCGAGAAGCTGGCGCTGGAGATCACCGGCGGTCAGCTGGGCGTCGAGGCCGACGGGCTGCTCATCGGCCACGTCGGCGTCGGGACGGTGATCGACATCGAGGTGCTGCCCGCCGCGGCGCGGGTCGTCCGGCTGGGCCGGACGACGTTCTACCAGCGGGCCCAGCGCAAGTTCGGGCTGAGCGGCTTCACGTCGTCCGACTCCTAGACCGGAGGGGTTCGTGGAGGACAGCGGAGCCCTGGCGGCGAGGTTCGAGGCCGACCGCCCGCGCCTGCGGGCCGTGGCGCACCGGATGCTCGGTTCGGCGAGCGAGGCCGAGGACGCCGTGCAGGAGGCGTGGCTGCGGCTGGACCGCTCGGACACGTCCGGTGTGGACAACCTGTCCGGGTGGCTGACCACGGTCGTCGCCCGCGTGTGCCTGGACGTCCTGCGCTCCCGAAGGTCCCGCCGCGAGGAGCCGCTGCCCGAGGAGGTCGTCGGCGGCGTCGACCCCGAACGCGAGGCGCTGCTGGCCGATTCCGTGAGCACGGCGCTGCTCGTCGTGCTGGACACGCTGACCCCCGCCGAACGCCTCGCGTTCGTGCTGCACGACCTGTTCGCGGTGTCGTTCGACGAGATCGCGCCCGTCGTGGGCAAGTCGTCCGCCGCCGCGCGCCAACTCGCCAGCCGGGCCCGCCGCCGGGTGAGGGGCGCCGAGACCGTCCCCGACCACGACCGCGGCCGGGCGGTCGTGGACGCCTTCCTGGCCGCTTCCCGCGACGGCGACTTCGCCGCGCTGCTCACCCTGCTCGACCCCGACGTCGTCGTGCGCTCCGACAGCGCCGCCACCGCCGCCGGGTCCGCGGCGAGGTGCGCGGACGCGACGCCGTGGCCGCGTTCTTCAACGGCCGCGCCAAGAACGCCCAGCGCGCGCTCGTCGACGGGCTCGCGGGCGCCGCGTGGGCACCCGGCGGCACCCCGAGGGTGGTCTTCGACTTCACGATCGCCGACGGTCGGATCGTCGGCGTCGACGTGCTGGCCGACCCCGCCGTGGTGGGGGAGTTGGACCTGGTGCTGCTGGACTAGCCGCGCCACGCGGTCGACGGCACGGCCTGCTCGACGGGTGGCCGTGGCGGGTCGAACCGCAGCCGGTCCAGGACTGGCGGCGGCGGCTCGTACTC
>DATMCA010001760.1:0-2739 GCA_035559015.1 Umezawaea sp.
AGGACGTGCTTGCGGGTGCCCAGCACGTGGATCGTCGGCGCCCCTCCGCCGGTCCACCACGCCAACGCCTCCGAGAGGCTGCGGGCACCCTCCACCAATTCGTGCAACTGGGCCAACCGGCCGTCGAAGTCGTGGTCGATCAAGTTGGTCCGCATGAGGTGGCCCATCCCCACTGTCTCGAAAGGATTGATGATGCCGGTGCCGTCACCTGCGTAAACGCGCCCCGGCCGGGGAAACCTCCGATTCCGTTGGTGGGTAACGAAGTACGACTCACGGTACGACACCCCGGACGCCCTGTGACGACCAATTGCCGAACCACCCGAACGGCCGCCGAGCCGGTCGCTGTGCGCGAAGTCGACGCACCGCGACCCCATCGCCCGGGCCGTTCGAGCGCCGGGAACGGCATCCGTACGCCATTTGCGACGCGCACACGGTCACCTCCCGCTGGAAAGGGGCCGAGCACGGGTGATCTTCGAATATCCGGCGACGCGGAGACCTCGTCCCCCGTTGTCCGCGAACAGGTGCGAGGAACTGCTGATCGGGGAGATCGCCGGGACCGCCGAACCGGACTCCACGAGGAGACTCCTGAGCGCCGACGCCTACTCCCTCGGGTGATCCTGGCGGAGGCGATCCGCGGGTACCCGCCGCGGTCCGGCCGGCTCCCGGTTCGGATCCGGCAGCTGAGCCCGCACCCGGGAACCCTGCTGCGGAACCTCGTCGAGTGGCGATCCGACCTGCGGCTGTTCTCCTTCTCGAAGACCCCGTTCTCGTTCGAGCGGCTCGGGCCGGCTGCACGACACCGGTGCCCACGTGTTCGGGTTGCCCCTGATCGGCATCGGCATCCACTACGTCTCCAAGTGCGTCGGCGCCGGGTTCGCCGTCCGGAGCGAACTGGCGCGCGCCTTCTTCATGGGCGAGAGGAACAGGGCGAAGGAAGCCCTCGACCGGGACAGCCGCCCGGATTCCCCCTGATTCCGCGACGCGTCGCGGGTCGCCACTGGCCACGCCCGGTACTCGGTGATACGTTGTAGCGGTACTCGGTGACACCGAGTACCGCTATCGAAGAGGGCTCACTGTGGATGATCTGACGGAGATGCTGAAGGGCACGCTGGAGGGCTGCGTGCTGGAGATCATCGGCGGCGAGGAGACCTACGGGTACGCGATCACGCGTCGGCTGAACGACCTCGGCTTCACCGACGTCGTCGAGGGGACGGTGTACACCATCCTGCTGCGACTGGAGAAGAACGGGCTCGTCCACGTGGCGAAACGACCGTCCGAGGTCGGGCCACCGCGGAAGTTCTACGCGCTCAACGACGCCGGGCGCGAACAGCTCGCGACGTTCTGGGCGAAGTGGGAGTACATCAACTCGAGGATCGACAAGCTCAAAGGGGGCTGGAGATGAACCTCTGGGAGACCATCACGGGAAACGACCTCACCAGGGAGTGGAAGGCGTTCACGGCCAGGGCCGAGGCCCTGCCCGCCGACTACCGGACGGCGTGGGGCGAGATCGTGGTCCACCTCTTCCCCTACGGGGACTTCACCGGTCGGAACCTGATGCCGATCCTCGACAGCGCCCTGGGGCTGCTCGAAGAGGCGGCGGCCGACGGGCTCGGCATCCACGAGGTGCTGGGCGACGACGTCGGGGGCTTCTGCGCGGCCCTGGCGGGCGGGGAAGGGGCCCGGACCCATCGCGACCGGTGGCGCGAGCAGTTGAACAGGAACGTCGCGGCGAGGTTGAGCAGGCTAGGGGGCTGACGTGGGCATTCGGGACATCATCGAGGGCAAGAGGCAGTGGCGGGCGCACGTGGCGCGGGTCAAGGCGCTCCCACCGGACTACCGGATCGTCTACCAGGAGTTGCAGAGGTACGTCTTCAAGGTCGGACCGGTCGACCTGCACGACGGGACGTTGCTCTCCGGGATCGTCGACTTCTTCGAGGAGGGCGCCGCGGCGGGCAAGGGGGTCCTGCGCCTCATCGGCGACGACGTCGCCGCCTTCTGCGACGACCTGCTCAAGGACTCGCGCACCTACGCGGACGTCTACCAGGAGTCCGTCGGCCGGCTGTCCGGGGAGCAGCACCGACCGGACCGCGCGGGAGGGACGCCGTGACCGTCGCGCACCCGGCCTGGACCGGCGAGGTGCCGGTCGACGACACCGCGCTGCACGTGCGCGACACCGGTGGCCGCGGTCGGCCAGTGGTCTACCTCAACGGCGCCTACGCCGACCAGTCGCACTGGCGGCGCGTCGTCGCCGACCTCGGCGACGACTTCCGGCACATCACCTACGACGAGCGCGCCCGCGGCAGGTCGAAGCGCTCGGCGGACTACTCGTTCGAGGCGTGCGTCCGGGACCTGGACGCCGTCCTCAGGGCGAGGGGCGTCGACCGGCCGCTGCTCGTGGGCTGGTCCTACGGAGGCGTCCTGGCGTGGCACTGGGCCGACCGGTTCCCGGACCGCGTGCTGGGGGTCGTGACCGTGGACGCCTTCCCGGTCGGACTGACCGGCGAGGAGGGCCGCGAGCGGATCCGGAAGCTGTTCCGCCGCATGCGGTTGTTCCTCCCGATCGCCGGCAGGCTGCGCGTGGCCGCGCGGATGACCGCCGACCAGCACGCCGACGTCAACATCGAGCTCAACGAGATCGGTGCCGCCAGCGTCCCGGTCCTCGACCGGCTGACCTGTCCCGTGCGGTTCGTCCTGGCCACCGGTGACAGCCTCGGGACACGGGACGGCGAGATGGAGCGG
>DATMCA010001761.1:0-3785 GCA_035559015.1 Umezawaea sp.
GCGTGAGGAGACGATCAGCGCGCGGGAGCGGCTGGTTCGCCAGTTCGCGGAGTTCACCAACGAGTACCCGTGGCGGTGGACCCCGGCGCACGTGGACGAGTGGTCGTTGTCGCTGACCGGTGAGCGGCATCTGGCGCCCTCGACGATCCGCAGCTACCAGTGCGATCTGCGGTTGTTCACCGAGTTTGTGACCGACAACGCCCGCTACGGGTGGGCATCGGCGTGCGAGCGGGAATTCGGTCCCGGGGTACACCCGGTGCCCATTGTGCACGAGTGGAACTCGATCGCGCATCTCAATGCTTATGAGGGGAACCCGGAAGCGCGGGCGTTTACCCGGGAGGAGTTGCAGCGGTTCATCGACTATGCCGATGACCAGGTCGAGCGGGCGGTACGGGCCAAGCGGAAGGGCGCGTTGACCGCCTATCGCGACGCCACCCTGTTCAAGGTGATCTACGGGTGGGGGCTGCGCCGGACCGAGGCGGCGCGACTGGACATCGCCGACTGGGGCCGCAACCCAGCGGCTCCGCAGTTCGGCCGGTTCGGCACGCTGCATGTCCGCTACGGCAAGGCCAAGCGTGGTCAACCGCCCCGGCGGCGCAACGTCGCCTCGGTGATGGCCTGGGCGGTGGAGGCCGTCGAGGACTACGTGGACAACATCCGGCCTCGATTCGGCTGTGATGACCACCCGGCGTTGTGGGTCACCGAGCGCGGTGGGCGGATCAAGCCGCCGGAGATCAACGCACGGTTCGAAGCCTATCGAGACGCCTTGAAATTACCGAAAGCCTTGACCCCGCACAGCTTTCGGCACTCCTATGTCTCACATCTCACCGAGAACGGCGTGGATCGCCGGTTCATTCAGGTCCAGGTCGGCCACGAATGTGATAGCTCGACCGCTATCTATACGCACGTCAGCGACGATTTCATGAACACGATGTTGAAAAAAGCGCTGTCGCCGGTGTTCGATCCGCCCGCCCCGCTCGACAAGGAGCCCTGATGGCCGCAAAGCTCGACTACCGCTGGCACCTGCGCACGGTCATGGCCGAGCGGGGGATGTTCGCCACCACCGATCTGATCGAGCCGTTGGCGCGCCGCGGCATCAGGTTGTCCTCCAGCCAGGTCTACCGGTTGGTCGTCGAGCGCCCCGAGCGGCTGAGTCTGAAGATCCTCATGGCGCTGTGCGACATCCTGGACTGCGCGATGGACCAGCTGATCGAACCGGTCGCCGCCGGTGAGACGGCCGGCAGGACGAAGAAGGCGGTCGGCGGCGAGGCCGGTCTCGGCGACCTGCGTCCCAAGCGGGCCCGAATCCACGGCGTCCAACAGTCGTGACCGCGCCGGCACGCGCGGACCGGGTGCTGTCCGACCCGATCGGGTTGGTCGTGGAGCTGGTCGGGGCGGCCGAGCCCGCGCTCGCCCCGGAGTGCATCCGCGGGGTCGTCACCGCCGTCGCCGGAGGCCGGGCGAAGGCCCGGCGCCTGGCGGCGGCCCTGGCGCACCGACCCGGGGTGCTCCTCGACGGTCGGTCCCCGGCGCCTCGGGCGGTCGGCGAGCTGCTGCTGGCCGTGCGCCGCGCTGGCGCCACGGCGATCTGTCCGCCATGTTGCGCCGAGTGCGGCAAACAGCTGCGCACCCTGCAGCGCCGCGGCCGGCACTGGTACTGCACGGTCTGCGATCGGCGCACCGAACCGTGCGCTGGCTGCGGGGACACCAGACCGATCTCCTCGCGCGACCGCGCGGGGCGGCCCCGCTGCGGCAAGTGCCCAGACCTCGACAGCCGGGACCCGGTCACGGTGATCCACGAGATGCTCGCCGAGCTCGACCCGGACGTCGACGTGCAGACCGTGGCCGCGGCCGTGCACCGGTGCGCGTCCCGGCCGTCGTATCAGCGGCAGGTGGCCTGGGCGCTGCAGGCCCACCCGGGCTTGCTGACCGGGGATGGGCACCTCGCGCCGCTGCGCGCCATCCCGCGGCTGATCGAGCTGCTCGCCGACGGCGGTGTCGCCGGAATCGTCCGCCCGACCTGTCCGGGCTGTCGGCGGGTCGTGCGCATCGACAAGCCGCTGGACGGGACGCGGGTCTGCCGGACCTGCATCGCACACTCCCGCATCCAGGAGTGCGCGCGCTGCGGCGCGCGCCGCGAACCGGTCACCCGCGACGAGGATGGTCGGCCGGTCTGCGCCAACTGCTTCATCACCGACCCGGCGAACCTGCAGACCTGCCTGAACTGCGGGCGCCGCCGCCCGGTCGAACGGCGAACCCCGCACGGGCCGCTGTGCTCGGCGTGCCCCACGCTCCCGGTCCTGACCTGCTCGATCTGCGCCGCGACGACACCGTGCGGCACCTCCCGCGCCACCGGCCAGCCCTGGTGTCCGGCCTGCCAGCGTCGGTTCGCCGCGTGCTCAGCCTGCGGCCGCCACCAAGCGATCGTCTCCGGCACCATGGCCGACCCGCTCTGCGCCGACTGCACCGCACCCCCCACCTGGCGCGACTGCCCCACCTGCAGCGACCCCAACCACCCCCATCCCGGCCAGTGCGGCCGCTGCCTGATCAACAGCCGCCTGGACGAGCTGATGGGCCCCGACACCGACTGCCTGCCGCCCGGGCTGCGAACCCTGCGCGAGAACATCTCCACCGCCGAGCACCACATCACCGCGATGCGCTGGCTGACCAAGCCCGCCATCGCCCCGGTCCTGGCCGACCTCGCCGCGGGGCGCACGCCGCTGACCCACCAGGCGGTCGACGAGCTGGGCGACACCCAGGCCCTGGCCCACCTGCGCCAAACCCTCGTCGCCGTCGGTGCCCTCCCCGAGCGCGACGAGGAACTCGTCCGACTCGAGCGGTTCCTGGCCGGCCTCCTCGCCTCCCAGCCCGACCCGGACCGCCGCAAGATCTTGCACCGCTACACGATCTGGCACCTGCTGCGGCGACTACGCGGCCGCAACAACGGTCGGCCCACCTCCCGGCAACAGGCGCTGCGCATCCGCAGCCACGCCCGCGCGGCCGGCGCGTTCCTGGACTGGCTCGAGGCGCACAACCTCACCCTGGGCTCTTGCACGCAGGCCGATCTCGACCGCTGGCGCAGCGACGACTCGGGTGTCTACCGCTTCGAGACCGGCAACTTCATCCGCTGGGCACGCGCCAACATGCTCACCGCCGGCCACCTCGCCTCCGTCCGCTGGGGCGGGCCCGCCCAGCTGCTGGATGACCAGCATCGCTGGGACACCGCGCGCCGGCTTCTGCACGACGAGGACCTCAACGCCGAGGATCGGCTCGCGGGCCTGCTCGTCCTGCTCTACGCCCAAGGCGCCACGACGATCAGCCGGATGCGCGTCGAGCAGATCCACATCGACGCCCACGACGTTCGTCTGCAGCTGGGCCGGGTGCCCATCCAGCTGCCCGAGCCGGTCGCCGCCCTGGCCCGCGATGTCATCGCCCACCGCAAGGGCCACGCGACCATCGGAGCCGTCGCGCCGTCTCCCTGGCTGTTCCCCGGGGGCCAGCCCGGACGGCCGATCAGCACCGCGCGACTGACCCAGCGGCTCGCCAACCTCGGGCTGCGCCCCAACCAGACCCGCAGCACCGCACTGTTCCAGCTCGCCACCGAAATCCCCGCCGCGATCCTGGCCCGCACCCTGGGCATCCACACCCACGTCGCCGTCACCTGGCAACGCCTCTCCGGCGGGGACTGGGCCAGCTACGCCGCCCAGGTCAGCCAACGAACTGCGCCGCCCGCCGGGGGCATTCCGAGAGTTTGAATATCTGAGGTCACCGTTACACCTCAGCGT
>DATMCA010001762.1:0-14447 GCA_035559015.1 Umezawaea sp.
GAGCAAGGTGCTCGACCTCAACGACACGCAGGAGTCGACGCTCGGGCTGATCTTCCACTGGGCCGACACCCGCGGCCTGGCGCTGCTGGACACCAAGGACCTCCGCTCGGTGATCAACCACCTCACGAGCGACGAGGGCAAGGCCGACCTTAAGGGCATCGGCGGCGTCTCGTCCGCGACGGCCGGGGTGATCCTGCGGTCGCTGGTCAACCTCGAAGCGCAGGGCGGTGACACGTTCTTCGGCGAGCCCGAGCTGGACCCGGCCGACCTCATGCGCCAGGTCGACGGCAAGGGCGTGATCACGCTCCTGGAGCTGGCCGAACTCCAGTCGAAGCCCGCCCTGTTCTCCACGTTCCTGATGTGGCTGCTGGCCGAGCTGTTCCAGGAACTGCCCGAGGAGGGCGACCTGGACAAGCCGAAGCTGGTCTTCTTCTTCGACGAGGCGCACCTGCTGTTCGCGGACGCGTCGAAGGCGTTCCTGGAGCAGATCACCCAGACCGTGAAGCTGATCCGGTCCAAGGGGGTCGGCGTCTTCTTCTGCACGCAGCTGCCGACGGACATCCCGAACGACGTGCTCTCGCAGCTCGGCGCCCGCGTCCAGCACGCGTTGCGCGCCTTTACGCCGGACGACCAGAAAGCCTTGTCCCGCACGGTGAAGACGTATCCGACGTCGACGCACTACGACCTGGAGAAGGCCCTCACGTCGCTCGGCACAGGTGAGGCGATCGTGACCGTGCTCAGCGAGAAGGGCGCGCCCACCCCGGTCGCGTGGACCAGGCTGCGCGCGCCCCGTTCGCTCATGGACACCATCGGGCAGGACGCGATCAAGCAGGCCGCGGCGGCATCGGACCTGCACGGCAAGTACGCCGAGACGATCGACCGCGAGTCCGCCTACGAGAAACTGACCGCCAAGGTCGTGCCCGGGGCCGACGAGGAGCACCAGCCGGAGGAGAAGCGCGAGGAGCGCCAGGACCCCGGACTGGTGGAGAAGGTGCTCGGCAACTCCGCTGTGAAGTCGTTCCTGCGGTCAGCGGCCAGCGCCATCGGCCGCGAGATCACCCGAGGTCTGTTCGGCACCGCGCGGAAGCGCAGGTGACCGCTTGATCCGCAGCGACAGCAGGGCCGCCCCGATGCTCAGCGCGCCTGCGACGTAGAAGGTCAGCGCGTAGTCCCCGAAGTGGTCACGGGCCAGGCCCGCCGCCGTGGCCGCGATGGCCGCGCCGATCTGGTGCGACGCGAACACCCAGCCGAACACGACCGGCCCGGCCTCGCCGAAGATCTCGCGGCACAGCGCGACGGTCGGCGGCACGGTCGCGACCCAGTCCAGGCCGTAGAAGATGATGAACACCAGCATGCTCGGGTGCACGGAACTGGCGAACAGCTGCGTCAGCAGCAGGAGCGAGACACCGCGCAGCAGGTAGTAGACGGCCAGCAGGACCCGCGAGTCGACCTTGTCGGTCAGCCAGCCGGAGAAGATCGTGCCGACGATGTCGAACAGGCCCACCAGCGCCAGCAGGCCCGCGGCCGTCGTGGACGGCATCCCGTGGTCGTGCGCGGCCGGGATGAAGTGCGTGCCGACGAGCCCGTTCGTGGTCATCCCGCAGATCGCGAACCCGAGCGCCAGGTACCAGAACGACCGCGTGCGCGCCGCCGTGCGCAGGGCGTTGACCGCGTTGCGCGCCGCGCCGCCGGCGGCGACCGGGGGCGCCACGACCTCGCTGCCGCCGTACGGTGGCAGGCCCAGGTCGGCCGGGTGCTCCCTGAGCAGGAAGTACGCCAGCGGCACGACGAGCAGCGCCGCACCCGAGACGACCAGCGACGACGCCCGCCAGCCCGACGACTCGGCGAGCCCGGCGATCACCGGCAGGAACACGAGTTGGCCGGTCGCGCCGCCCGCGGTGAGCACGCCGGTCACCAGGCCGCGGTGCTTGACGAACCAGCGGCCGGTGATGGTCGCGACGAACGCGAGCGCCATCGACCCGGTGCCCAACCCGACCAGCACGCCCCACAGCAGCACGAGCTGCCAGCTCGCCGTCATGAACACGGTCAGGCCGCTGCCGACCGAGACGAGCAGGAGCGCCAGGCTGACCACCCGGCGCACGCCGAAGCGGTTCATCAGCGCGGCGGCGAACGGGGCCGTCAGGCCGAAGAGCAGCAGGTTCACCGAGACCGCGAACGAGATCGTCGCCCGCGACCAGCCGAACTCCCGCTGCAACGGCTCGATCAGGGCACCCGGTGCGGAGCGGAACCCGGCCGCGCCGATGAGCGCGATGAACGACACCGCGGCGACCACCCAGGCCCAGTGGAGTGTGCGGCCCGTGCGGGCCTCGATCTGCGTCACCGGGCGAGCATCCGCCCATCGGACGTCTGTGGCCAGTGATTGGCCGACGGCAATGGCCGGAATCACGTCGTACGACGATATCCAGCCGGGTGTGCGACCGCCGCGCACCTCGCCGGGACGGTCACGGGGTCGCTTCCGCGGTGGCGGTGAGGACGCGCTCGAACCGCGCCAGCGCGTCGTCCACGACCTCGTCGGTGTCGGCCATGCTGGTGAGCAACCTGCTTCCCGCCAGCGTGATCATGCCCTCCGCCGTGTACGCCGCGCCGAGTTCCTGCACCGCGGCCAGCCGCTCGCCCGCCTGCGCCACCGACTCCGGCGACCGCAGGTCGAGGTTGAGGATCCCGGTGGTGTTCAGGTGCACGATCGAACCGAAGTTGTAGGCCACGTACGGGAGCCGGTGCCGTTCGATGATCCGCTCCAGGCCCGCGCGCAGCCGGTCGCCCGCCGCCGACGCCTTGCCGGGGGCGTCGACGCGGTCCATCTCCACCAGCGCGTGGTAGCCCGCCGCGCACGACACCGCGCTCGCGGCGAGCGTCCCGCCGACGAACACCCGCTTGCCGAACGCCGCCATGCCGCCCGCGAAGACCTCCATCACCTCGCGCCTGCCGCCGACACCACCCGCGCCGGGGTAGCCGCCCGCCACGCACTTGCCGAACAGCGTCAAGTCCGGCGTCACACCGAGGATCGCCTGCGCGCCACCGAGTCCGAGCCGGAACCCCGACACCACCTCGTCGTGCACCAGCAGGGCGCCGAACTCGTCGCACAGCTCGCGCACCCGCCGCTGGTACGACGGGGTCGTCGGCCAGGTGCCGCTCTCCGGGCCGATCGGCTCCACCAGGACGGCCGCCGTGCCACCATCGGAGGAGTTCGCGGCCAGCACCGAGCGCAACTCCTCCTCGTCGCCGGGGAACACCTCGGCGGTCCGCGCGTACGCGCCCGGCGGCACCCCCGTCGCCTCCAGCGGACCCGTGCCGGGCAGCCGCATCCCGACGACGAGCTGGTCGCTCCAGCCGTGGTAACCGCCGCCGACCTTCACCACGTGGGCGTTCCCGGTGAACGCGCGGGCCGCCCGGATCGCGGCCATGGCGCTCTCGGTACCGGACCCCAGCATCCGGAACAGCTCCACCGATGGCACGAGGTCGCGCACGAGTTCGGCCAGCCTCAACTCGTACGGGTGGGTCAGGCCGGTCGCGGGGCCGCACTCGGCCAGCACCTTCGCGACCGCCTCCAGCACCACCGGGTGGTTGGTGCCCAGCACCGTCGCCCCGCCTGCCTGGAGCAGGTCGGTGTACCGGTTGCCGTCGACGTCCCACAGGTACGGGCCCGCGCCGCGGACGACCTCCAGCGGGAACGGCTTGGAGAAAGCCAGGTTGTGCTGCGAGCCGCCCGGGACGACCTCGCGCATCCGTTCGGCGGACCGCTTCGAGGTGGGGCAGTGCTCGTCGAACCAGGCGAGGTCGGCGGCGGCCCGGTCACGGGTCACCGGCCGCACGGGGGAGGCGACCAGGTCCGCGATCCGCTTGCCCACCAGGGCCGCGTCGGGCCACCCGTCCATGCCACTCCCGTCGTCCGGCTCGACACCGCTTGGGGGACAACGCTTCCGCGGTGACGGACCAGCCTAGGGCGAGGGGTCAGGCCCGGAGTCCAAGTGAGATGGGGGGTAGGGGTGTGGCTGCGGTCACGACCGGCGTTCCACGCGTTCCAGGAACGGCCGCAGCAGGTCCGGCACGGCCGCGTCGGCCAGCAGCAGTCCGGACTCCTCGTCGACGTCGATCACGTGGTAGACGCCGTCGCCCGCCGCCGTGGTCGCCGACACCGTCGCCAAACCGGCCCGGCGCTGGAAGAACGACCGCGACACGCGCCAGCCGATGATGCCGCCCCGTTGCAGCGCAACGGTTTCCCGCAGCGCCGAACCGCTGCGCGTGACCAGGTAGCGGTCGGTCAGGGCGTGGCCGAGCGCGCGGTAGCGGTCCCAGCCCATCAGCGCGGCGAACGGCAGCAGCGCCAGCGCGGCCTGCCACGTCCACGACGGCGCGAAGAACGCGAGCACCCCGGCGAGCAGCAGCACGGGCAGCACGGCGCGCACGACCCTCCGCCGCAGCGCCACGAGCGGGTGCCGCCGCAACGGCGCCCTGGTTGGGGATTCCCGCTCGCGCAGCACCTCGTGCGCGACCCGGTGCGCCTCGGCGACCGGAGCGGGTGGCAGCAGCAGGCTGCTCTCGCCCTTGGTGCCGAGCCCGGTGGCCACGGCGGTGGTCCGCGCGCCGCGGCCGAGCCGCAGCAGCAACGGCTCCTGCACCTCGACACCGCGCAGCCGGTCCTCGTCCACGGACACCGAGCGCGTGGTCAGCAGACCGCGCCGCACCCGCAGGGTGCCGTCGTCCTCCCGCGTCAGCCGGTAGCCCCAGAACTGCACGACGTACACCAGCAGCGACGCGATCACGGCCAGCACCAGCACCACGCCGAGCAGCACCGC
The DNA here is from genome assembly GCA_035559015.1 of Umezawaea sp. Taxonomy (GTDB): domain Bacteria; phylum Actinomycetota; class Actinomycetes; order Mycobacteriales; family Pseudonocardiaceae; genus Umezawaea. The sequence goes on from DATMCA010001762.1 coordinate 4,818, forward strand.
GATGGTCAGCGCGAGCGGCGCGCTCGTGATCCACTCGACCACGTCGTGCAGACCCGAGAACGCCGACCGCCGCAGGTCCAGTTCCTGCGCGTAGTTCATCAGCACGCCGAACGTGCCACCGACGGCGACCAGTCCGGACAGCGTCAACGGCGCGAAGCGCAGCCACCGCGGGTCGAACTTCGCCAACGGCCTGCTCGCCTCGTGCGGGGGCGCGCCCGCGTCCGTCGACACGACGATGACCCGCGCCCGGTCGAGCAGGAGTTGGCGCAGCCGTTCGGCTTCCTGCGACGACACGGCGTCCAGCGTCACGCCGCCGCCCTCACCCGCCTTCTCGTGCTGGCCGGTGCCGACGCGGATCGCCGACAGCCCGAACAGCCGGTGCCCCAGCTTCGCGGTCAGGTCCACGGTCCGGATGCGGTCCCTCGGCACGGCCAACCGCTTGCGCACCAGCAGTCCCGTGTGCAGCTCCACCTGCTCGTCGGTGATCCGGTAGCGGGTGGTGAACCAGCTCAGCAGCCCGAACAGGACCACGACGACGATGACGCCGACGCTCATCATGATCCGCCACTTGTCGCCGCCGCCGAGCACGATCAGGCCGACCAGCACGGGGATCAGGCCGAGCAGTTCGTTGAGGGGGCGCACCACCAGCATCCGGAGGTCGAGCCTGTGCCACTCCAGCACGGGTGACGCTTCGAGGAGTTCGGGAGCGCTGGGGAACTCCGGTGCGGTCACGTGGCATCACCGGGGGTCGCGTCCGTGGTGGTGGTCAGCTCGTCGGCCAGCCGCACCGCGGACTCGTGGTCGAGCCCCTCGATCTGCACCGGTCCGGCGGCCGACGCGGTCGTCACGGTCACCGTCGACAGCCCGAGGAGTTGTTGCAGCGGACCGCGTTTCGTGTCCACGGTCTGGATGCGGGAGACGGGGGCGATGCGCCACTCCTGGCTCAGCCAGCCGGTCAGCGTGTACACCGCGACCGGCGTGGACTCCCAGCGGTGCACGCGGAACCGCCAGCGCGGCATGACGACGGTGTGCGCGACCGCCAGGACACCGCTCACGACCGCGGCCGTGAGCTGCCAGGGCGGCGGCGAGTCCACGAACAGCAGCACGATCAGCTGCGGCACCAGCACGACCGTCCAGCCGATCACGGCGTGCAGCGTCCAGAGCGTGATCGACTTCCGGCTTACCTGGTGCCGCGGCGCACGCAGCCTCACCTGCTCAGTGGTCACGACACCACTCTGCCTCAAGACCGGACCCCGCACTGGCCCGGCCTTGAGGTCCCGTGTCAGTCCGCCTGGTACGGCGGGGTGAAGGCCTCGCCGGGATCCCCGCTGATGGTCACGTCGGCCTGGGCCAGGCCCACGCTGAAACCACCGGTGATACCCAGGCAGAGCACCACCGCGACCAAGATCCGGCGGATAGAGTTCACAACCATCATCGAGCTCCGTTCGATTGGCAGCGGCTTTGGAAGAACGCGAAGGCGCGAGCGCGGGCCCGCGGGCGCACGTGGGCACCGGATTCGGGGCGCGGCTGCGCGCCACGAGGCAGCGGCGCGGCCTGGCGCAGAAGGACCTCGCCTGCCCCGGTGTGTCGATGAGCTACGTGTCCCGGTTGGAATCCGGCCACCGCACACCGTCGTCCCAGGTGGTGCGGAAGCTGGCCGCCCTGCTGGAGGTCGACCCGAGCGAACTGGTCGGCGACCAGACCGAGGTCGCGCAGGACCTGGCGCTCGCGTGGTGCGAAGCCCTGATCGCCTACCACGACGGCGACGTCGACCGGGCCGTCGACCTGCTGGCCCTGCTCGGGCCGCGCACCGGCGGCGAGGTCTTCGGCTGGTGCGTGCAGTGGACGCGCGTCATGGTGCAGTCGAGGCTGGACGACGGGCTGGCCCTGCTGCGCGTCGCGGACCGGCTCCGGACGGGCTGGTCGCCGGGCCCCGCCGTGGACGCCCTGGTGGAGATCCAGCGCGCCGCCGCGTTCCGCCTGCTCGGCAGGCCCAACGACGCCGTGCGCGCCGCGCGGCTCGCGCTCGACCTCGCCGGTCGGGGAGGTGGTGACCAGGTCGACAGGGTGCGCGTCCGGGCGTTGATCGCGTTGTGCTCGGAACTGGTCGCCGCGGGCCGGGTCTCCGAGGCGGAGACCGTGGCGGACCAGCTCGGTGGCGAGGCCCGCGACCTGGGTTGCGACCGGCTGCTCATCTCGTCCTGGTGGGTGCGCGCGCGGGTGTTCGACCGGCTCGGCGACCGCGCCGCCGCGGCCGGGTGCATGGACCGCGCCAGGGACCTGGTCGAGACCTTCACCGGGGACCACGACTTCCGCTGCCGCGTCCGGCTGGCGTGGGCCGCGATCGCCCTGCGCGTCGAGGACCCGGACCTGGACCGGATCGCGGAACTGCTGGACGAGGTGGAGTCCACGCCGTTCGGCAGGCCCTGCGAGGTGACCGCGCAGACGAAGGCGCTGCGGGCCGAGGTCCTGCTGCGGCACGGCGAACTGGACGGCTGCGAGCGGCTCGCCCGCCAGGCGTTGGACGTCGGCGGCCTGGGGCACGAGGACCGGCTGCGCTGCGGGCTGCTGCTGGTGCGGGTGGCGGACGAGTCCGACGACGCCGGTCGGGACGCCCGTGAACTGCTGGTCGAACTGCTGGACGACGTCGACCCCGAAGCGGTCGACCCGGTGCTGTGGCGGGACGTCGCACGGGTGGCGCTGCGACGACGCTGACGCCGCGCCGCGCACCTCCCCGCGCTCCAGCATCGCCGCACCGCCGCTCAGCTCTTCGGACGCGCCCCGCGCACGTCCGACCGGAGCATGACACATGGGAGTCATGCTTTTCATCACCCAGTTATGCCGCACTTCGATGGGCAAATGACCCAACCCCGCTGGTCGGGTCGTCGGGGACAAGCCGCTGTCCGGGCGACGGGGCCGCGGCGATGACCCGCTGTTGTCATCCGCCGGTCAACCGACCGGCTCCGGCTGGGGGTCGACGGCGTCCGGGTCGAGGTCGATCCACCACACCACGGCGCCCGCCCGGCCGTGCACGCCGAGCGTGCGGTAGATGCGCTGGAGGTGGTTCTGGATGGTCTTCGGCGACAGGTCCAGCCTGCCCGCGATGGTGTTGGTGTTCGCCCCCGCGACGACGAGTTGCAGCACCTCGATCCCGCGCCGGGTCAGCCCCGCCTGCAACGCCCGCGCGATCCGGCTGTTCGTCCGTTCGGCCGTCGCTGTGGTGGGGCGCAACGGTTTCGGGCCGTTCGGGGCGAAGCTGAGCCGGGCCAGACCGGCCGTCAGGTCGTGGTCCCGCAGCCGCAGCAGCTCTCGGCCGTCCTGCTGCTCGCGCAGCCGGTGCTGCTCCAGTTGAGCGCGGGCGTGCCTCAGCGCGGGCCCGAGCTGGCCCGCCCGTTCGTACGCCGCGCTCAACGCGTCGTGCGCCCGGACCGCCACTCCCCGTGCCAGGCCGTCCACCGCCAGTTCGGCGGCGCGGTGCAGCCGGGCGATCTGCTCGCCGACCCGGTCGCGGGCACCGCTGACCCTCGCCTGTGCCAGCAGCAACTCGGCCCGCAGGGCGGGCCGGTCGTGCCCGGCGAGCAACTCCTCGGCCCGGCGGCACGACCGGTGGGCGCGTTCGACCTCGCCGAGGTCCAGCCGCACGTGGGCCAGCAGCACCGTCACGCGCGCCAGCCGCACGCCGTCGTCGACCTGCTTCCAGCGGTCCCGGACGTGCGCGCACAGCGCTTCGGCACGCCGCAGCTCCCGTTCCTGCGCACCCGGCCCGCGCAGCACCCTGGCCTGTTCGAACAGGATGGAGCCGATCAGCTCGGGGTCACCGCCCAACTCGGCCAGCCCGAGCGCCCGCGCCAGCGAGCGCAGCGACCGTTCGACCGAGTCCAGCCGCAGCTCCACGAGCGCGCGCGACAGCCCGCAGCGGGACTGGAGCCGCACCTGCCGGTTCGCCACGGCGATCCCCTGCACGTGGTCGATGGTGTCCAGCGCGTCGGCCAGCAGGCCGCGCTGCCCCAGCGCGACGGACTGGGCGAGCACGCTCTCCGCGACGCCCTCGGCGTCCTCCAGCCAGGAGTACGCGGCAAGCGCTTTCTCCGCGAACTCCACGGCGTCGCCCGAACGGTCCTCGTCGAGCGCGATGCGCGCCTCCCGAAGGTTCACCGAGGCGTTCACCCGTGGATCGCCCGCCTCCTCCGTACGAGGCAAAGGAATCGTCATCCGCCCGCCAATACCACTCCGGTTTCGCCCTCAGACAGGATACGGAGGCAGGTCCCGCTTCAGCACCTTGCCGGTCGCGTTGCGCGGCAACGCGTCCAGGAAGACCACGTCGCGTGGCACGGAGAACCTGGCCAGGTGCGTCCGAACGTGGTCGCGCACGGCGTCCTCGTCGAGCGCTCCCGGCCGGTCGCACACCACGTACGCCGCCAAGCGCTGGCCGAACTCGTCGTCCGGCACCCCCACGACGGCGGCCTCCCGAACCCGCTCCAGGCCCGCGAGCAGCGCTTCCACCTCCGCCGGGTAGACGTTCTCGCCGCCGGACACGATCATCTCGTCGTCCCGGCCCGCGACGAACAGCAGACCGGACTCGTCGCGGTACCCGACGTCGCCGGTGGACATCAGCCCGTCGCGGACCTCCTTGCCCGTCCCGTTGGTGTAGCCGTCGAACAGCATCTCGTTGGCCACGAAGATCCGACCGGTCCCGCCGGGCGGCAACGGCGACCCGTCCTCGTCCAGGATCGCCAACCGGGTGCCGCGCGGCGGTCGTCCCACGGTCGACGGGTGCTCCGCGAGTTCCTCCGGGGTCGCGATGCTGACCCACGACACCTCCGTCGAGCCGTACAGGTTGTAGAGCACCGGGCCGAACTCGCGCAGGCACCGCGTCGCCACCGGCGGTGGCAGCGCCGACCCGCTCGACGCGATCACCCGCAGGCCCGGCACGTCCCGGTCGGCCAGGTCCAGGAGCCGTTGCAGCATCACGGGAACGACGAACACCGCGCCGCACCCCCGGTCGCGCACGTCGGCGAGCAGGACCTCCGGGTCGAACCTGCGCCGCAGCACCAGGGTCGCGCCGAGGACCAGCCCGATCTGGAACGCCGCCAGCCCCCACGTGTGGAACAGAGGGGCGGGCACGGCGATGGTTTCCCCCTCCCGCAACGGGATCCGCGACAGCAGCGCGGCGGCGGGGGAGAGTCCCGCGGGTTCCGGGCGGCGGGCGCCCTTCGGCGCTCCGGTCGTGCCGGAGGTGAGCACGATGAGCCTGCCGCGCGGTGGCCTGCGGGGCAGCGGGGTCGTCGTGCCCTCGGAGATCAGCTCGGCCACGTCGGTGACCCGCTCCACGTCCGGCGGCAGGTCGGTGAACTCCTCGTCCGCCACCACGACCGCGACCTCCTGCTCGCGCAGCACGGTGGCGAGCTGGCCCTTGCTGAGACCGGTGTTGAGCAGCACGGCGTGGGCGCCGATCTTGGCGCACGCCACCATCGTCTCGATGAAACCCCGGTGGTTGCGGCACAGCACGGCCACCTTGCCGCCCGCCCGCACCCCGCGGCCGACGAACCCGTTGGCCAGCCTGGTGGTGCGCTCGTCCACCTGGGCGAACGTCAGCACCCCGTCGTCGTCGACGATGGCCGGCCGGTCCGGGTGGCGGGCCGCGCCCATCGCGTAGCCCCACGCCACCGTGATGTCCCAGTGCACGTACCCGGCCAGCACGCCGACCAGCCGGTCCGGCCGCATCGGCCGCACGACGCCCGCCCGCACCAGCGTGACCAGGTCCCGCACCGGGTTCACCGCAGACCCCGCAGCACCAGGCGGGTGATCCCCGCGGCGACCGACGCGAGCGGTGGTGTCGAGTCGTCCGGGAACACCCGGTAGGCCAGGTGCGCCAACGCCCTCGTCGTCCTCGGGGCCACCCGGCGGGCCAGGTCCGCGACCACGCCGAACGGCAGGTTGACCTCCTCCGGCTTTTCCACCAGCGCCCGCACGACCAGGTCGGCCGCCTTCTCCGGCGTGAGCGCGGGCAGCGCCTCGTACGCCTTGGTCGGGCCGATCATCGGGGTGCGCACGAGCGGCATCCGCACCGACGTGAAGGTGACGCCGTCCGCGAGCAGTTCGGCCCCGGCGACCCGGCTGACCGCGTCGAGCGCCGCCTTCGACCCGAGGTACGCGGAGAAGCGCGGGGTGTGGACCTGGACGCCCATCGTGGACACGTTCACGACGTGCCCGCCGCGACGTTCGGTCATGTGCGGCAGCAGTCCCAGGATCAGCCGCAGGGGAGCGAAGTAGTTCAACGCCATCGTGCGCTCGTAGTCGTGCACCCGGTCGACCGACCTGAGCATCGAACGGCGGATCGACTTGCCCGCGTTGTTCACCAGCATGTCGACGCCCTCGTGCTCGGCGAGCACCTGCTTCACCAGCGCGTCCACCGCGTCGCCGTCGGTGAGGTCGCACGGGTATGCGAACGCCCTGCCGCCTGCGGCGTGGACCTCGGCGACGACCTTGTCCAGTTCGCCCGCGCGCCGAGCGACCAGCAGCGGGATCGCGCCGCGCCGGGCCACGGCGAGGGCGGTCGCCCGGCCGATGCCCGACGACGCCCCGGTGATCAGCACCGTGCGGCCCGCCAGCGCCGGACCCCTGGCCGCGCGGTCGCGGTCGAGGTGCCGGAGCCAGTAGTGCCACAGGGCCTTCGCGTAGGTGTCGAACGCGGGTGGCTCCAGACCGGTGACCGCGCGGGTCTCGGTCGAGTCGAAGTCCGCGGACGTGGTCAGGTGCGGCAGGACGTCGGCCGGGACGCCGAGTTCGGCGAGCACGGCCGTGCCGATCGCGCCGGTCCTCGTCGGCAGCGGGATCGGCGCGGTGAGCGCGATCCGCGGCGCGTGCGCGGCCCGTGCCAGCGCGTTGTAGACCTCGGAGAGGCGCTGGGGCTTCGGCGCCGTGAGGTGGAAGGTGCGTCCGGGCTCGACGTCGGCGTGGATCAGCAGGTCGAGCGCGGTGACGACGAAGTCGACCGGCACCAGGTTCGTCGCGCCGCCGTTCGGGCCGACCAGCGGCAGCCACGACGGGACGTGCGAGACGGCGGCGAGCGCGGGGAAGAAGTAGTACGGGCCGTCGACCTTGTCCATCTCGCCGGTCCGCGAGTCGCCCACCACCGCGCCGGGTCGGTAGACGCGCCAAGGCACGTCCTGCTCGCGGACGATCCTCTCGGCCTCGAACTTCGTCGAGTGGTACGGCGACGTGAAGCCCTGGCCGAGGTCGAAGTCGGTCTCGGTGAAGCGGCCCACGTGGTCGCCCGACACGGCGATCGACGACACGTGGTGCAGCAGGCCCGCACCGGTCCGCGCGGCGAACTCCGCGACCGACCGGGTGCCGTCCACGTTGGCCGCCGTGTGGTCCTCCGGTGACGCCGTGAGGTCGTAGAGCGCACCGAGGTGCACCACGTGGTCGACCTGCGGCCCGTCGATCGGCCCGGCCAGGTCGCCGACGACCTCGGTCAGCCGCGGGTGCGCCGGGAGCTTGCCCACCGAGTGTGGTCTGACCAGCGCGAACACCCGTTCGCACGCGGGGCGGGCGAGCAGCGTGGCGACGAGCCGCCGACCGAGGAAGCCCGTCGCTCCGGTCACGAAGTAGGTGGTCACGAGTCCGATACTCGCACTACCTACCCGCGAGTAGGAAGGGTTGGGTCGGATTTCACCCCCGCAGCGGCATCTCCAGCACCTGGCCCGGCCAGTCGCCCTCCACGGTGAACGTCGCGGTCGGCGTGAAGCCGCGGGAGACGTAGTACGCGACCAGCGCTCCACCGCCGCCCGCGTAGCAGTCGACCCGCATCCGGTCCACGCCGCGGCGCACGGCTTCGGCGCGCGCGTGCTCCAGCAGCAGACGTCCGGCTCCGGGGCCGCGGCGGCTGCCGACCAGCGCCGTCACGTACACCTCCGGCCCGACGGCGGGCGGCACGTACTCCGGCGCGGGCCCGATCGCCAGCGCGCCGACGACCGCACCGTCCAGGTCGGCCAGGTGCAGGTCGTCCGTCCAGGCTTCGAGCTCCTCGACCCGCTTCGGGTTGGTCGAGAACGGCTCGGAACCCCACTGCCCGGTCCGCCCGCGGGACACCAGCCACCGCACGGCCTCGTCGAGCAGGCCGAGCACGGTGCCGACGTCCGGAGGGCCGCCGGGACGGACGATCACGCCTCCGGCGCGCCGGAGGCGTTGACCACGGCGTCGCGCAGCGCGGCGCGCAGTCGTCCGACCTCCAGCGGCGTCAACACGGCCGCCTCGCCGGGTGGCACGGTCACCACCACGTGGCCCTGGCTGACGAACACGGTCATGTCACGTCTGCGGGATGCGATGTCGCGGCAGGTGATCTGCCATTCCTTGCCAGTGCTCACGGCCCCCAACCTCCTGATGTCTCGTCACGGGTGCTCGGACCAATCCGGGCGCTCGCGGGGGTGAGACGCACGCGGATTGGTGGCGTGACGGGACACGAACGGAATTGTTCGTGCTACCCGGTCGGCGACCGTGCCGAGCGTTGACAGCGTCGCACGAAGCTCTCACTGAGTCACCTGGATGGTGGAAAAATGGCGAAATTGCAACAGATTGTGACCAATTCTCCGGACCGAACGGTCTCGCGTTAGGCCGTTCGGTGGTATTCCATGCGAGCAAAGGGTGGACGTTCCGGCGGCTGGCGTCTCACATCGATCATCGGATGACTGAGGGTAGTTGCGTCAGGAATTACCTCCCCGGAAGGCCATTCATCGGGTTGGTGCGCGCTTCCGTGGTCGAAGCGCATTCCCCTATCACCCGAACGTGGCGGCCGATCCGCGCTGTCACACTGGTCGGCGATCCGGGAGGTGTGATGTCCGAGCCGATCACCGCGGTGCTGGTGCGTGCCGCCGAGTTCACCGCCTCCGGCAGGCCGCGCCAGGCGATCGACCTGCTCCGGCCGGCGCTGGCGGCGCACCCCCACCACGCCGAGGCGTGGTGCCGCCTGGCGGCCGCCCACCTGGACGCGGGCGAACCGGACCCCGCCCTCCACGCCGCCAAGCGCGCGCTGGTCCTGGACGGCGACCAGTCCTGGGCCCAGCGCCTCGCCGCGCTCTCCCTCAGTGAGTTGGGCAGGCAGGCGGAAGCGGTGGTGGCCGCCCGCGAGTCGGTCCGCCGCAAACCGACGGACTGGCGCTGCCAGGTCGTGCTGTCCGAGGTGCTGTCGGCGGACCCCGCGACCCGCGTCGAGGCCGTCGAGGTCGCCAAGCACGCCACCGGCCTGGCCCCCACCGAGGCCCGCGCCTTCCAGGTCCTGGGCGACGCCGCCCTGCTCGCCCGCGACTGGGGCGGCGCCGAGTGGGCGTACCGGGCCGCCCTGAAGCTGGACCCGACCGACCAGGACGTCCGCGCCAACCTCGCCACCGTGCAACGCCGCCGCAAGGCGCCGAAGACCAAGACGGCCCCGTCTCCCACCTCGCCGGACGTGGTGGCCGCCGCGCAGGTGCTCGGCTGGCAGGCGATGACCCGCGTGGCCGCCGTCCTGGTCGCGGGTGAACTCCTGCTCCTGCTGTCCGGCATGCCCAGCCCGTCACCGCTGCTCGGCTGGTTCTCCGCCCTGCTGGTGGCCGTCGTGGTGGGCCTGGTCGGCAAGGCGGTGCTGTTCGC